>CBFGPE010000065.1:0-37050 GCA_965650625.1 uncultured Azospirillum sp.
AAGCAAACATCTTTTTACTATAATATTATCACAATTTGTTAATTCAATAACTCCTCCCGTGCATTCTCCGATGTCTGGTTCATGCCCCAAAGTCACATCAGAAATCACAACATTGGAGCATCTATCAAATTTCATGACATACGAATATCTGGGACGCGTAACAATTTTTGAACAGCCCACACCTTTACCAATGATGGTTAAGTTGCTCACACCCTTAATAATCAATTCTTTTCCGTCAAATGTTGGTGAAAATTCTAAATGCTCAAAATATCTCTCGCTCACATCGCTAATATTGTATATGGTTTCATCGAGATATATTGCACGATCTGACCCAATAGAAGCAATAAAATCTTCAGGGTTACCGGGCCGCAGAACTAATCGTGATTGCTGTAGAAGCCCCTGTCGATTCTCTGCATCATGTCGAAACAAATTAATGAGAACACTTACCCCCTCCTTCGTAAGATCGATCCACTGAAGATCTCTTAGGCTCACGGAATCCACCTGCGTTTCTGGAACATCGCAATCTTCCAATAACACAGGAATTAGAAACACTTGCCCAACCGGCATTTCAGCCACCATATTCAGAGCAAGTCGAAATTCTCTCTGAACATAACCTCTCTTTGAGACAGACTTCTTAGAAAGAAACGCAATAAAATAGGCGCTATTTCTTATTTCTTTACGAATTCTTGAATTCCAATGCTCTCCAGGCAGAATTCCCTCTAACTCAAATGGCCTTGGCGGCTTATCCATCCACGGCCTTAAACCAGCCGCCCGCAACTCCAAATATATCTCTTGAACTTTCTTTGAGTCTTCTTTTGCATGGCAAAGAAATATGAGGGGGCTTCCGCTCATTATGCAGCTCCTAAAATTATTAGAGTTACGGGCGCAGGGGTATTTTTGGGTAATCTCTACCCCTGTATCGATTTCGGCAGCGCGATCTGCGGTTCGACCTCCACGCGATTACGGCCGGCGTTCTTGGCGCGGTAGAGGGCGGCGTCGGCGCGGGCCAGCAGGGGTTCGATGCCGGCGTCGGTGCCGGTCAGCCAGCTCAGGCCCAGGCTGACGGTCAGGTAAAGCTCGCCGCCGTCCTCCAGCTTCACCGGTTGAGCGGCGATCGCCTGACGCAGGCGCTGGGCGGCGGCGAAGGCATTCACCGGCGGGGTTTCGGGCATCACCACGGCAAACTCCTCGCCGCCCAGACGGCCGATGAGATCGCAGGACCGCAGGGTGTCCTTGCAGGCGCGCACCGTGCTGCGGATCGCTTCGTCGCCGGTGGCGTGGCCGTGCGTATCGTTGACCCGCTTGAAGTGATCGATGTCCAGCATCACCACCGACAGCGGGCGTTCGTATCGTCGCGAGCGGACAACCTCTTCAGCCCCCCTCTCCAGGAAACGGCGGCGATTCATGGCGCCGGTCAGAGCGTCGGTGGTCGCCAGCCGTTCCAGGTCGCGCTGCATCGCCACGACGCGCGAGGCCGCCAGCAGGCGGGCCGCGGTCCACTTCCAGTCCAGGGGTTTGCGCAGGAATTCGTCGGCACCGGCCTCCACCAATTCATGGAACTGGTCGGTCATGCTGCCGGGGATCATCAGGATCAGGTAGAGGTGGCGAAGCCCCTGTGCGGTGCGCAGGTGCCAGCACAGCTCCAGCCCCGTCATGTCGGCCAGACGGATGTCGGCCATCACCACGTCGAACCGCTCATTCGCCACCGCTTCAATGGCGGCGGCTCCGCTGTGAACCACGCTGGTGGCATAGCCGAGCTTGTTCAGCTCATACACCATCATGGTCAGGTGGCGCGGTGAATCGTCGACGATCAGAATTCGCAAATCGAAAGCTCCCGGCGATCCCTGCCCGTTTATGGAGCATGAGACCCGAGTTGTGCAAATGTCCTTAACGTGATGTCGCAGAAGGATAACGAAAGGCGGGGGTCATACGCAGGTATGCCGACAGGCATGGCGTGGCCCCGCCGGCAGGGCGGTGTGATGCTTTTGCACATGTTGCCTAGCGGGTCTGCCGGTTGGTACTGTTCCTTATAAATATGTTCGCGGGACAAGCGGACGATGACTGCGGGAGGCACGACCATGGACAGCGCGCGCGCGGCCCACATCGATGAACTCGTCCGTGTCTCCACCGGCGTGCGATCTGCCCGTGATCCGATCATCGAAAGCTCCTGGCGCCGCTGCGTCGCCGACCACAAGCTGGACCCCACCGTCGGGCGCGAGCCGCACATCCTGCCGCAGGAACGGCTGCGCGAGCATCGCGACGCCATGGACGAATTCCTGCGCATGGCCCGTTTCGGGCTGGAGGCGCTGTACCGGCAGGTGGCCGGCATGGGCTATGTCCTGCTGCTGACCGACAGCAACGGCGTCACGGTGGACTTCATCGGCGACCCGACCTTCGACAACCATCTGCGCCGGGCCGGGCTGTATCTGGGGGCGGACTGGAACGAGGGGCATGCCGGAACCTGCGCGGTCGGCACCTGCATCGCCACCGCCCAGGCGCTGACCGTCCACCAGACCGACCATTTCGACTCCACCCACATCCCGCTGACCTGCACCGCGGCACCCGTCTTCGACAGCGGCGGCGAACTGGCCGCCGTGCTGGACATCTCCGCCCTGCATTCGCCGGAGCCGAAGATCAGCCAGTATCTGGCGCTGCAGATGGTGCGCGCCTATGTCCACAAGATCGAAACCGCCAATCTCTACAACAACTTCCGCCGCGACTGGGTGGTGAAGCTGTCGGCGTCGCAGGAGTTCGCGGAGGTCGATCCCGACTTTGTCCTGGCGCTAGACGGCGGCGGGCGGGTGGTCGGCTTCAACCACAGGGCTCGCGACCTGCTGATGGAGGATGGGGTGTCGCCGCTCGGCCGCTCCTTCGCCGAGCTGTTCGACTGCGAGGTCGACGATCTCGTCCATTTCGTCCGTTCGCTGCCGACGGAGCAGCGCACGCTGCGCCTGCGCCGCACCGGCCTGCCGCTGTTCGCCCAGGCGATGCCGCCACCGGCCGTGTCGCTGCCGCGCAGCCACGCGCCCGACCATGGCGGCGACACGCTGCCGGAGCCGTTGCGCGTGGTGTCCGGCGGCGATCCGGCGCTGAAGGCGGTGCTGACGCGGGCGGCGAAGCTGGTCAACACCCGCATGAGCCTGCTGATCCATGGCGAGACCGGCACCGGCAAGGAGCATCTGGCCAAGGCCCTGCACAAGGCCAGCATCCGCCGCAACAAGCCCTTCGTCGCCGTCAACTGCGCGGCGCTGCCGGAAAACCTGATCGAGAGCGAGCTGTTCGGCTACGAGCCCGGTTCCTTCACCGGGGCGACGGCGCGCGGTAAGAAGGGGCTGATCCTGGAGGCCGACGGCGGCACCCTGTTCCTGGACGAGATCGGCGACATGCCGCTGTCGTCGCAGACCCGCCTGCTGCGCGTGCTGGCCGAGCGGGAGGTGACGCCGATCGGCCGGACCAAGGCGGTTTCGGTGGATGTCCGCGTCATCGGCGCCACTCACCGCGATCTGGTGGAACTGGTCAAGGCCGGCAAGTTCCGCGACGACTTGTACTTTCGTCTCAACGGCGCGGTGTTCACCGTGCCGCCGCTCCGCCAGCGCGGCGACCTGGAGTGGCTGATCGAACGGCTGCTGGCCGAGCGGACGGAGCGCGACGGCATCGGCTACCGGCTGACCCCGGCGGCGCTGGCGGCTCTGCGGGGCCATGGCTGGCCGGGGAATGTGCGGGAACTGGTGAATGCGCTCGACTATGCCTGCGCGGTCAGCGACGGCGGACTGATCGACCTCGACGACATTCCGGAACCGGTGCAGCACAGCGGTCTGTTCCAGGCTTGGCCGGCGGAGCCGGTGCAGACGGTGGCGCCGGCGGACGAGGACCCGGCCACCCGGCTGCGCGAGACGCTGCGGCGGCACCATTGGAACGTGTCGGCGACGGCGCGAGCGCTGGGGGTCGACCGCTCCACCGTCCATCGGCAGATGCACCGCTTCGGCATCGTGGCGCCGCATCGGGCGGAGTGAGGGGCTGGGTTCTGCGGCGGATTTGCCCCCTCCCCATCCCTCCCCCGCTTCGCGGGAGAGGGGTCAGGAGCTTTGCGGGAGTTCAGCGGCAGTTCCCTCTCCCGCGTTAGCGGGGGAGGGTTAGGGAGGGGGAAATACGCCCCCAAAAGCCCCCTTACCCCACCGCCCCGAACCCGCCGCCGCCCGGCGTCTCCACCACCAGGGCGTCGCCCGGCCGCATGGCGGTGCTGTCCTGCGAGGCGAGTTCCTGCACGCTGCCGTCGGTGCGCTGGACCCAGGTCCGGCCGACCGCGCCGTCCGCCCCACCCTTCAGGCCGAAGGGAGCGATCTTGCGGTGGTTGGCGAGGATGGCGGCGGTCATCGGCTCCAGGAAGCGCAGGCGGCGGATCACGCCGTCGCCGCCGCGCCAGCGCCCTGCCCCGCCGGAGCCGCGGCGGATGCGGAAGCTCTCCACCAGCACCGGGAAGCGCCATTCCAGCACCTCCGGATCGGTCAGGCGCGAGTTGGTCATGTGGGTCTGCACCGCGTCGGTGCCGTCGAAGCCGTTGCCGGCACCGGAGCCGCCGCAGACCGTCTCGTAATACTGGTGCCACTCGTTGCCGAAGGTGGTGTTGTTCATCGTCCCCTGGGCCGACGCCATCACCCCCAGCGCGCCGAACAGCGCATCGACGATGCACTGGCTGGTTTCCACATTGCCGGCCACCACCGCGGCGGGCGGGTTGGGCGACAGCATGGAGCCCGGCGGGATGACGATCTCGATCGGGCGCAGGCAGCCCTCGTTCATCGGGATCTCGTCGTCCACCAGACAGCGGAAGACATACAGCACCGCCGCGCGGCAGACCGCCGAGGGCGCGTTGAAGTTGTTGGTCAGCTGGGTGCTGGTCCCGGAGAAATCGACGATCGCCGAGCGGGCGTCATGATCGATCGACACCCGCAGCTTGATGACCGCGCCATTGTCCAGCGTCACCGCAAAGTCGCCGTCGCTCAGCACGCCGATGGCGCGGCGGACCTGCTCCTCGGCATTGTCCTGGACGTGGCGCATATAGGCGACAACGGTGGACAGGCCGTGCAGGCGGACGACGCGGTGCAGTTCACGGGTTCCCTGCTCGTTGGCGGCGACCTGCGCCTTGAGATCGCCGATGTTCTGCGCCGGGTTGCGCGCCGGATGCGGGCCGGAACGCAGAAGCTCCACCATCGCCTCCTCACGGAACTGGCCGTTCTCCACCAGCGGCACGCAGTCCAGCAGCACGCCTTCGTCGGCGATGGTCTTGCTGTCCGGCGGCATGGAGCCGGGGGTGATGCCGCCGACGTCGGCGTGATGGCCGCGCGAGGCGACGAAGAACAGCAGGTCCTTGCCGGCCTCGTCGAACACCGGGGAAACCACGGTGATGTCCGGCAGATGGGTCCCGCCATGGTACGGGTCGTTCAGCGCAAAGCTCTCACCCGCGGTGAAGTTCCCGCCGCGTCGTTCGATGACCGCGCGCACGCTCTCCCCCATCGACCCCAGATGGACCGGCATGTGCGGGGCGTTGGCGATCAGCCCGCCGTCGCGGTCGAACAGGGCGCAGGAGAAGTCCAGCCGCTCCTTGATGTTCACCGAGCGGGCGGTCTTCTCCAGCGTCACGCCCATCCGTTCGGCAATGGACATGAACAGGTTGTTGAAAACCTCCAGCGTCACCGGATCGACCTTCGCCCCGCCCTTGACGCCAGCGGCCTGACGCTGGGTTGCCGGCTCCAACCGGGTCAGCACCAGATGGTTCTTGCGGGTGACTTCGGCCATCCAGCCGGGCTCGACCACCGTGGTGGAGACGGCTTCGGCCAGGATCGCCGGGCCGACGACACGGTTGCCGGGTTGAAGCTGGCGGCGGTCGTAGAGCGGTGCCTCGCGGCGCTGGCCGCCGATATGCATGGCGACGGTGGCGAGACGGCGCGGCAGCACCGCAGTGGTGGCGGGAAGCTCAGGATCCTCCAGCACGTCGGTCAGCCCGACCGCCTCCAGCGTCACCGACTCCACTTCCAGCGCGGTGCCGGGGGTGAGGAAGCCGTAGCGGCGGCGGTGCGCCTCCTCGAAGGACTTGGTCATCGCCACCTTCGAGCCGAAGGCGACGGTCAGCGTGGTGTCGGAGCCGGCAGCCTTCAGGTGGACGCGGCGGTTGATCGCCTGCCGGTCGGCGGCGACGCCCTGGCGGGTCAGCTCCGCCCGCCCCTCGGTCTCCAGATCGGTGAACAGCATGGTCAGCCGGTCGACCACGGCGTCGCTCAGCGGTCCTTCCACCGCACGCTCGCGGATGGCGACGGTGTCGGCCAGTCCGATGCCGTAGGCGGACAGCACGCCGGCCTGCGGGTGCAGGAACACCCGCGTCATGCCGAGAGCGTCGGCGACGGCGCAGACATGCTGCCCGGCCGCTCCGCCGAAGCCGTTCAGCGTGTAGCCGGTGACGTCATAGCCGCGCTCGACGGAAATCTTCTTGATGGCGTTGGCCATGTTGTCGACGGCGATGCGCAGGAAGCCCTCGGCGACCTCCTGCGGGGTCATCGTCGTGCCGAGCTTGGCGTTGACGGTGGCGGCCAGTTCGGTGAAGCGGGCCTTCACCACCTCGGCATCCAGCGGCTGGTCGCCGTTGGGCCCGAAGACATGCGGGAAGAAGCGCGGCTGGATCTTGCCGACCATGACGTTGCAGTCGGTGACGGTCAGCGGCCCGCCGCGGCGGTAGCAGGCGGGACCCGGATTGGCGCCGGCGCTGTCCGGCCCGACGCGGAAGCGGGTGCCGTCGAAGACGCAGAGCGAGCCGCCGCCGGCCGCAACCGTGTGGATGTGCATCATCGGGGCCCGCACCCGCACACCGGCCACCACCGCGTCGAAGGCGCGCTCATACTCGCCGGCATAGTGCGACACGTCGGTGGAAGTGCCGCCCATGTCGAAGCCGATGACCCGGTCGAAGCCGGCCATCCCGGCGGTACGCACCGCCCCGACCACGCCGCCGGCCGGACCCGACAGGATGGCGTCCTTGCCCTGGAAGCGGCGGGCGTCGGTCAAGCCGCCGTTGGATTGCATGAACATCAGCGGCACCGGCGTGCCGTCGACGCTGAGGTCGTTGGCGACACGATCGACATAGCGGCGCAGCACCGGGGAGAGATAGGCGTCGGCCACCGTGGTGTCGCCGCGGCCGACCAGCTTCATCAGCGGGCTGACCAGATGGCTGACCGAGACCTGGGTGAAGCCGACCGCGCGGGCCAGCGAGGCGACCTGCCGTTCATGTTCCGGATAGCGGTAGCCGTGCATCAGCGCGATGGCGGCGGCGCGGAAGCCCTGGCGATAGGCCTCCTCCAGCCCGCGGCGGACGGCGTGCAGGTCGACCGGCTTCAGCACCCGGCCGTCGGCCATCACCCGCTCCGGCACCTCCACCACATGGGAATAGAGCAGGTCGGGCAGATGGATGTGGCGGGCGAAAATCTTCGGGCGGGCCTGATGGCCAATGCGCAGCTGGTCGCCCAGCCCTTCGGTGATCAGGAGGACGGTCGGCTCGCCCTTGCGTTCCAGCAGGGCGTTGGTGGCGACGGTGGTGCCCATCTTCACCACCTCCACCGTGTCCGGCGGGATGGGCTGACCCGGCTTCAGGCCCAACAGGTCGCGGATGCCCTGGACGGCGGCGTCGGCATAGCGCTCCGGATTTTCCGACAGCAGCTTGTGGGTCACGACCGACCCGTCGGGCCGGCGGCCGACGATGTCGGTGAAGGTGCCGCCGCGATCCACCCAGAACTGCCACCGGGCCGGCTTGCTCTCAGCCCCACCGGCAACCGCCCCGTTTTCCGTCTCACCCATCGTCGCACCCGCCGAATTCCATGCGCGGCAATCGCACCGCGCGTGGGCCGGAGTTTCGCGATCCAGCAGCGAATTTCAACCGCTTGAGTGACCCGTCCCCATCAGGAGGCAGGGAAGCGGCGGAAAGAACACAGGATCACCGATGAAGGGCCCTGCCGCTCAGGCGGCCAGCCGCTGCGGCGACGGGGTGGTCAGGCGGCCAAGGATGGCGTTGCCGGACAGGATGCTGTTGAAGGCGCCGGTTCCATCCTCCAGCGCCTCCAGGGCGAGGGAGAACTGGTTGGGCGGCGGCAGTTCGAACCGCGAGGTGATCTCGCCGCTGTCCAGCGCCAGCCGGCCACCGAAGCGGCGGGCCAGCGCACGCATGCGGACATTTTCCGACAGGCACATCATGTGGACATGGCGGATGCCGCGGTTGCGGGCGACGGTCAGGATGCGGCGGACCAGCGTGCTGCCGACCCCCTTGCCCTGCAGCGTCGACTCGACGCTGATGCCGAACTCCGCCTGTTGCGGCCAGAGGATGCGGTCGCCGCACAGTTCCACCGCGCCGCGCAACACGCCGTCTTCAAACGCGCCGAGAATGACCGTCCGGCCCCAGTCGATGGCCGCGCAATGCCGCTCCACCGCCTCGTCCGACAGGGTGCCGGTGAAACGGGCATAGCGGTCCGCCCGGTCAAGGCGGAGAAGATGCGCCCGGTACTGGGGCAGTTCGGTCGGCAGGATCTTGCGGATGACAGGCATGGCTCTGCTCACGGTTCTCGAAAATCCGAAAACGCATTCGCGCAGAACGTTTTCCCCAGGCGCCGGCGCCGTCACCAACGGACACCGTCATTGTCATGGCGGGCGCTCTCTGCGGCGCCCTTTGTTGCATTGCAACATGGCGTGGCCGATGGGAATCGCAAGCGTTTATTAGAACTTCGCAATGCGAACAATGCTGGCCTGTTGCCGGTGCGCCACAGTTGGCCCGCCCTCTTCCGGCCGCTATGCTGCCCCCGGTTGGGGGAGCCTGCGGACATAAGAGCGTAGCATGAGTATTTGGGGCAAGATCCTGGGCGGCGCGGCCGGCCTGTTCACCGGCGGGCCGATCGGCGCCCTGCTGGGCGGTCTGACCGGACATGCGGTCGACCGGTGGTCGCCCTGCGGCCCGGACGACCAGCCGCGCCGGGGCATGAGCGACGCCGATGCCGAAGCGGCCAAGCAGACCGTCGCCTTCACCATCGGCGTGATCGCGCTGGCCGCCAAGATGGCGCGGGCCGACGGGGTGGTGAAGCGGGTGGAGGTCGACACCTTCAAGCGGCTGTTCCGCGTCCCGCCGGAGGAGTTGGACAATGTCGGCCGCGTCTTCGACCTTGCCCGCCGCGACACCCGCGGGTTCGAGGAGTATGCACGCCAGATCGCCAAGCTGTTCGAGGACAAGCACGCGGTGCTGGAGGAACTGCTCGACAGCCTCCTGATGATCGCCGAGGCCGACGACGAGCTGCACCAGACGGAGGTTGAATATCTGCGCGCCGTCGCCGTGATCTTCGGCTTCGACGAGGCCGATTTCCGCCGCATCGTCGCCGGGCATCATCTGGCCGGTAGCCCGACCGACTCGGACCCATACGCCGTGCTGGGCGTGTCGCGTCATGCCGATGACGGCGCGGTGAAAACCGCCCACCGGGCGCTGGTGCGCGAACACCACCCGGACCGGCTGATCGCCCAGGGCATGCCGCAGGAATTCATCGACCTCGCCACCCAGAAGCTCGCGCTGATCAACGCCGCCTACGACCGCATTCGCCGGGAGCGGGAGGGAGCCTCGGCGATGTCCTGACATGTCGCGATTCGTCACAGCTTTTGATGATTTGAAATTGCTTTGTCATAGGCTTTATCCCGTTTCCTGACATATCGTTTCCGGCGGGGCGGGCGATCGGTTGCCCGCGCGCTTTGGGGGCGACATGACGATGCGACGCACGATCATCCGGACGATCTTCGCTGCGGTTATGGGAACGACGATTGCGGCGGCCGGTACCGCGCAGGCGCAGATGCCGGCGGCAGCCGCCGACACGACGGTTGTGCTGGGCCAGCCGCTGACGCTGAACCTGGGGGTGCCGCCGGCCGGCACCGATTGCGCCACCCAGGCCGCGACGCTGAACGCGCAGGCACTGGTCCTGGTCGCCAACGGCCAGACCATCCCCGGCGCCCGCGCCAGCTTCGGCTGCTCGGCCAAGGGCGAACTGGTGGGCACCGCTTCCACCTCCATCTCCGGCAACGGCGACGACGCGGCCCAGCGGCGGGCGGCGTGGCAGACCGCCTTCAGCGGCTTCTTCAGCCTTGCCGGCGCCAAGACCCTGCCGGTCGCCTTCGGCCCGGCCACCGGCGGCATGACCACCGCACCGAAGATGGTCTCCATCCAGGGCGCCAGCGACCGCGACCTCGGGCTGGCCGCCGTCTGGTTCGCGCTGGTGGCGGCAGTGTTCCTGGTTGCCTTCTTCCGCCATTTCGGCCGCACCGACGCCATCACGCCGATCCCCGGCGTGCCGATGCCGGCCAACTATCGGGCGCCCTACAGCCTCGCCCGCTTCCAGCTTTTGTGGTGGAGCGGGATCGTCACCGCCTCCTACGTCGCTATCCTGACCATCACCGGATCGATGGACACCATCACCACCGGCACCATGGCGTTGATGGGGATCGTCGGCGGCACCTCCGTCCTGGCCGCCTTCCAGGATCGCCGGCCGAGCGACGACGACACCCGGCGCCACCAGCATGCCGCCGCCTACCTCACCGCCGCCGCGGCCAACCCGCCCGACCAGACGGCGATGGCCGCCAGCCTGGCCGAGGTCTATCCGCCGTCCCAAGGGTTGCTCCCCGACCTGCTGAGCGACGCCGCCGGCTACAACATCCACCGCCTGCAGTTGCTGGCCTGGACCGGCGTGCTCGGCATCACCTTCCTCTACGAGGTCACCCGCACGCTGGGCATGCCGGAGCTGTCGGCCAACCTGCTGGCGCTGACCGGCATCAGCAACGGCACCTATTTCGGCTTCAAGATGCAGGAACAGCAGGTGCCGACGCCGACCGGGACCGCGTAACCGGCCGGCTATCGCTGGGGACGCAACCCGCCCAACCGTTTTTCCGGGTCGCGGCGGAGGGGGATGGCGCGCTATAACCCATCCCCTTCCCTCGATTTTCCGGCGCACGAACGGTCCATGGCTCCTCCCGCACCCATCACGGCGCTCCAGGGCGTCACCGTCACCTTCGGCGGCCGTCCGCTGTTCGACGGCATCGACCTGTCCATCGGCCGCGGGGACCGCGCCTGTCTGGTCGGGCGCAACGGGTCGGGCAAGTCGACGCTGATGAAGGTGCTGGCCGGGATGATCCACCCCGACGGCGGCACCGTCTTCGTCCAGCCGGGCGCCCGCCTCGCCTACCTGCCGCAGGAGCCGGACTTCACCGGCTGCGCCACCGTCCACGACTATGTCGTGCAGGGCCTGCCCGCCGACGAACAGGACGAGGCGCACCGGGTCGATGCGGTGCTCGACCGCTTGCAGGTCGACGGCAATCGCGACCCTCGCACTCTGTCGGGCGGTGAATCGCGCCGGACGGCGCTGGCCCGCACGCTGGTCGGCAACCCCGACGTCATGCTGCTGGACGAGCCGACCAACCACCTCGACCTCCCCACCATCGAATGGCTGGAGGAGGAGTTGCTGGCCTTCCGCGGCGGACTGCTGCTGATCAGCCACGATCGCGCCTTCCTGAACCGGCTGGCCAAGCGGACGCTGTGGCTCGACCGCGGCACGGTGCGCGCCACCGAGCGCGGCTTCGCCGAGTTCGAGACCTGGCAGGCCGAGGTGTTCGAGGCGGAGGAGGCCGCGGCCCACAAGCTGGACCGCAAGATCGAAAGCGAGATGAAGTGGCTGCGCGAGGGCATCTCCGCCCGGCGTACCCGCAACATGGGCCGCGTCCGCAACCTGCTGGACCTGCGTGCCGGACGCGCCGAGCAGATCAAGGGCGGCCAGCAGGCCAAGCTTGCCATCGCCGAGGCTGAGCGCGGCGGCCGGCTGGTGATCGAGGCGACCGGCATCTCCAAGGGCTTCGACACGCCCGAGGGCCGCAAGACCATCGTGAAGAACTTCTCCACCCGCATCCTGCGCGGCGACCGGGTGGGGCTGATCGGGCCAAACGGCGCTGGCAAATCCACGCTGCTGAAGATGCTGACCGGCCAGCTCGACCCCGACGAGGGCACGGTGAAGCTGGGCACCAGCCTCGACACCGCCTATTTCGACCAGCGGCGCGAGGGGCTGGACCCGGAGGACACCATCCGCAAGGTGCTGTGCCCCTTCGGCGGCGACGCCGTTATGGTCAACGGCGTCTCGCGCCATGTCGCCGGCTATATCAAGGACTTCCTGTTCGACACCCGGCAGCTGGACAGCCCGGTGAAGGCGCTGTCGGGCGGCGAGCGCAACCGTCTGCTGCTGGCCCGGCTGTTCGCCAAGCCCAGCAACATGATGATCCTCGACGAGCCGACCAACGACCTCGACATGGACACGCTGGACCTGCTGGAGGACGTGCTTGGCGACTATCAGGGCACGCTGCTGCTGGTCAGCCACGACCGCGACTTCCTCGACCGGCTGGTGACCGCCAC
This sequence comes from uncultured Azospirillum sp., assembly GCA_965650625.1. Taxonomy (GTDB): domain Bacteria; phylum Pseudomonadota; class Alphaproteobacteria; order Azospirillales; family Azospirillaceae; genus Azospirillum. Next base: position 12,455 of record CBFGPE010000065.1, read on the forward strand.
CATCGCGCTGGAGGGCGACGGCACCGCCACCGAATATGCCGGCGGCTATTCCGACTATCTGGTCCAGCGCCCGGCCAAAGCGGCGCCCGCCGCCGCAGCCAAGCCGAAGCCGGCCGCCACAGCGCCGGCCGCCGCAGCCAAGCCGCGCGGCAAGCTGAGCTACAAGGACCAGCGCGAATTGGACGAGCTGCCAGCCCGCATGGATGGGCTGGGCACCGAGATCGCCAAGCTGGAGAAGGCGCTGGCCGACCCCGACCTGTTCACCCGCGACCCCGCCAAGTTCCAGAAGACCAGCGAACAGCTGCACGCCAAGCAGGCAGCACTCGCCGCGGCGGAGGAGCGCTGGCTGGAGCTGGAGGCGATGCGCGAAGAGCTGGAAGGTGGGCGGGCATGACATTCGCCCACACGCTCCAGGCGCTGGTGGTGATGGCGCTGTGGGGGCTGAACTTCGTCGTGGCGAAATGGGCGCTGGCGGAATTCCCGCCGCTGTTCGTGATGTTCCTGCGCTTCGCCCTGGTGGCGGTGCTGATCATCCCCTTCTTCCGCGTGCCGCGCGACAAGCTGTGGAAGATCGCACTGCTGTCGGTGACGCTCGGCAGCATCCATTTCCCGATGATGTTCACCGGGCTGCAGGGGATCGACGCCGCGACCGCCTCGCTGGCGGCGCAGGCGCAGGTGCCGTTTTCGTCCCTGCTGGCCGCGCTGGTGTTCAAGGACAAGCTGGGCTGGCGCCGCGGCATCGGCATGGCCGCCGCCTTCGCTGGCGTGGCGGTGATCGCGGGCGAGCCTCGGCTGGGCGAATCGCTCTATTCGCTGCTGCTGATCCTGGCGGCGAGCTTCGCCTTCGCGGTCGCCAGCGTGCAGATGAAGCTGATCGGGTCGGTGAACGGCTTCGCCGTCAATGGCTGGATGGCGCTGTTCGCCATGCCGCAGCTGCTCGGCCTGTCGCTGCTGCTGGAGCATGGGCAGATGGAGGCGCTGGCCAACTCCACCTGGGTCGGCTGGGCGTCGATCGTCTACATGGCGGTCGCGGTCACCATCATCGCCTACGGGCTTTGGTATCCGCTGCTCGGGCGCTATGACGTCAACCAGACGATGCCCTATCTGCTGACGGTGCCGGTCTTCGGCGTCGCCAGCGGCGCGTTCCTGATGGGCGATCCGCTGACGGTGAACCTCGCCATCGGCGGTTTGCTGACCATCGGCGGAGTCGCGGTGATCGTGAAGCGGCGCCCGCGCACCGTCAACGAAACCGTCACCAATCCGACCTGACGGCGCGCCGGCCCGATAGGATGCCGACATGAGCAACTTCCGCCGGATCGACCTTCCCTCTCCCAACCACGGCCCGCGGGCCGATGGCTCGCGGGTGGAACTGCTGATCCTGCACTATACCGGCATGCCCACCGCCGCCCATGCGCTGGACCGTCTATGCGACCCGGCAGCCCAGGTCAGCGCCCATTACACGGTGGATGAGGACGGCACCATCTACGCCCACGTTCCGGAGGACCGGCGCGCCTGGCATGCCGGCCGGTCGGGCTGGCGCGGCGCCGGGGACGTCAACAGCCGCTCCATCGGCGTCGAGATCGTCAACCCCGGCCACGAGTTCGGCTATCGGCCCTTTCCGCCGGTGCAGATGGCGGCGGTGGCCGAGTTGTGCCGGGGCATCGTGACGCGCCACGGGATCGCCCCCGCCGACGTGCTCGGCCACAGCGACGTGGCGCCGGCCCGCAAGGAGGATCCAGGCGAGCTGTTCGACTGGCCCGCCCTCGCCGCCCAGGGAGTCGGGGTTTGGCCCACACCGTCCCAGGCCGACGACGGGCCCTTCACCGACGCGGAGGTCGCCGCCCTGTTGGGACGCTATGGGTACGACCCGGCCGAACCGCGGGTCCTGCTGGCCTTCCAGCGCCACTTTCATCCCGAATGCCTGACCGGCACCCCCGATCCCGAGACGGTGCGGCGTCTGCGCGCTCTGCTGCGGCTGACGGGACGGTAAGGGCTTGAACCGGCGATTTGGGATTTGCCCCCACGGCCGCTTCCCTATATGAACGGCCTCGCCAGATGGCCGGATGGCCGCCTTCGGTTTCGACCGGGGGAGGAAAGTCCGGGCTCCACGGAAACACGGTGCCGGCTAACGGCCGGCGGGGGCGACCCTAGGGAAAGTGCCACAGAAAGCAAACCGCCGGCGTTTCGACGCAGGTAAGGGTGAAAGGGTGCGGTAAGAGCGCACCGCGGACCCGGCAACGGGGACGGCACGGTAAACCCCACCGGGAGCAAGACCGAATAGGAGCGGCCCGACCACCGTCCCGGCAACGGGACGGGCGTGGGTCAAGCGCGTTTCCGCGCCGCCGCTCGGGTTGGTCGCGCGAGGCGTCCGGGCAACCGGCGTCCCAGACGAATGGCCATCGCCTGCCCTTCGGGGCGGGATACAGAACCCGGCTTACAGGCCATCTGGCGCTTTTCCCATACCCTTTGCCCAGTTCATCCCAATCCGGAGTCCCGGTTGGGGCGCATGATCCCATGGCGCCCCATGGTGGCATCCGTTTGCCCCCGCCCCGCCCGATCGGATGGTCCGGCATGGGACGATATGGGCGACGGCATGGGCGGCTGTCCGCGTCATCCACAGGGCGGACGCCCCTTCTCCCCACGCTCCCCCTGCGGTCCGCCGGGCTTTTCCACGGCCATCCCCAGGATGTGCACGGTCCCATCCACATTTTCCCCAGACTAATCCACAGCCGGTGGATAACTGTGGGGCAATTTCCCATGCCGTCCCATGCCGGACCGGGCTTTACCATCCAAGGTCCTATGCCGTCCGAGGGGGTCGATTCGGCCGGATGACAAACCATGGATGGATCACATTTTCTTAAAACTTTGGAACGTTCGACGAACGAGTGTGGATAACTTTATCCACATCGCGGGAGTCCAGCGAAATACTGCGAAGATTCCGAAAATTCGTACACCAACTTGCCCGGATGCCACAGCCTGACCCAAAAGTCTTGACACCCCCGTCTGAATACTCGGGGGGCCGTTGACGCCCATGCCGTCCCATGCTATCCCAAGAATGCCCATTTAAGGGGGGCTCTTACCCATTTTGGTTAACACCTGGGGGCGGGGGCTGAATGGGCCAAGCGGGGCTAGCGCGGGGCACCCGACCGCGCATGGGGGATAGCAGGGGGGACCACCGGGCCTATGGCCGTTTTCCTGTCCACATACGTCAACAAAGTTGACAGGAAAGGGCGTGTGTCCATCCCGGCACAGTTCAGGCAGTCGCTTGCCAAGACGTCGGCTCCCAGCACCGTCTACCTCTGGCCTTCGCTGAACCACCAGGCGCTGGAAGGCGCCGACCAGGACTATCTCGACGTCCTCTCCGAGAGCCTCGAATCCCCTGACCTCGATGCCGACGAGCGCGACATGATCGAGACCTTCATCTTCGGAAAGCTGATCCCCGTCTCCTCCGACGCCGAAGGCCGCATCGTCCTGCCCAAGGAGCTGGCGGAGTTCGCCGGCATCACCGAGGAGGCCGCCTTCATCGGCCGCCGCAAGACCTTCCAGATTTGGGAACCCGACGCGCTGAAGGCCCACGAGGCCGCGCTGCGCGAGCAGGTCGTGCGCAAGGACATCTCCCTCAGCCAGATCGTCGCCAAGGCCTCCCGCGGCGCCGCCGGCCGGAGCGGGGAGGGCGCTTGATGACCGACACCCGCATCCATATTCCCGTCCTGCTGGACGAGGTGATCGCCGCGCTGTCCCCGCGCGACGGCGGTCTCTATGTCGACGGCACCTTCGGCGCCGGCGGCTACAGCCGCGCCCTGCTGCAATCGGCCTCCTGCCGCGTGATCGGCATCGACCGCGACCCCGCGGCGATCAAGCGCGGCCGTGCGCTGGCCCAGGAATTCCCCGGCCGGCTCGAGGTGATCGAGGGCCGCTTCGGCGACATGGACAGCTTGCTGGCGGACCATGGCGTCGACAAGGTCGACGGCGTTGCACTCGACGTCGGCGTCTCCTCTCCCCAGATCGACGAGCCGGAGCGCGGGTTCTCCTTCCGCTTCGACGGTCCGCTCGACATGCGGATGGGACGGGATGGGCCGACCGCCGCCGACGTGGTCAACAGCGCCGACGAGGCGGAGTTGGCCGACATCGTCTATCACCTGGGCGAGGAACGGATGGCGCGCCGCGTCGCCCGCGCCATCGTCGCCGCCCGCCGCGAGGCGCCGATCGAGCGCACGGCGCGGCTGGCCGATATCATCCGCTCGGTGGTGCCGAAGGGGAAGGGCGACGGGATCGACCCGGCCACCCGGACGTTCCAGGCGCTGCGCATCCATGTGAACGACGAGTTGGGCGAGTTGCGGCGCGGTCTGTCCGCCGCCGAGTCGCTGCTGGCGCCCGGCGGGCGTCTGGCCGTCGTTTCCTTCCATTCGCTGGAGGACCGCGAGGTCAAGGCGTTCCTGCGGGAACGCTCCTCACCGCCGCCCTCCCCGTCCCGCCATACGCCCGTGACCGCGGTCGCGGCGCATCATCCATCCTTCCGCCTGCTCTCCCGGAAACCCGTGGACCCGAGCGAGGCCGAAGCCCGCAACAACCCCCGCGCCCGGTCCGCCCGGCTGCGCGCGGCTGAACGTACCGAGGCGCCCGCGTTCCCGGCGCCCGGCAAGGAGGCAGCATGAAAGGCAAGACCTGGCTGTTCTGGGGCGGCCTGATCGCGGCCGCCGGTGGCGTGCTGTTCCAGACCAGCTACGACGTCCAGGATCTTGAGGAGAAGCTCGCCGGGCTGAACCGCAAGATCATCCAGGAGCAGGAGTCCATCCAGGTCCTGAAGGCCGAGTGGAGCTACCTGAACGACCCCACCAAGCTGGAACAGATGGCGCAGGCCTATCTGGCGCTGCAGCCGACCGAGCCGCGCCAGTACATGGCGATGGACCTGATCCCGATGCGTCCGGGCGACGCCGTCCAGCCGCCGTCCCAGACCAACCCTGCCCCGCTGCCGCCGATGGTGCGCGCGCCCGGCACCGGCGCCCCGCAGGTCGCCGCCGCCCGCATCCCCGCCGCTCCCAACAACAGCGGCTCCGCCGGAATCGTTCCGGTCAGCCTGCCGGCCGGTGTGAAGCCGCTGCCGATGGACAAGGCGCTGGAACGCGCGCCGGTCGTCGTGCCCGCTTCCCTGCCCTCCTCCGGCGGTCTGGCCGACCCGTCGCGCGTCACCCGGATCAAGCCGTCCGCCCTGGTGCCCGGTTCCGCCCGCGCCCCGGCGGAGAAGTCTCCTGATCGGGCCGCCGGCAAGCTGGCGCCCAATGCGCCGACCGCGCGCCCGACCGAACTGGCCGCCCGCCCGACTCCTCCGGCACCGGCGCCCAAGACGGTTGCCACGGCCCAGCAGCCCTACCAGCCCAAGCCGACCGACAGCCTCGGGCTGCTCGTTGCGCGCCTGGGGGCCAATCGATGAACGGTCAAGACCACGGCGGACCGGCCGGCTACGGCCAGCCCGGCACCAGCACCGGCAGCACCTATGTGCCGCCGCCGGCGCCCTCGCCCTTTTCCCCGCCGCCCCAGCAGCCGTCCGCCAAGCCGCGGACCTCGCTGGCGGTTGCGCTGGAACAGAGCCGTTACCGCCTGATGGTGACGGCTGCCGTGGTCACGACCGTCTTCACCGCGATCAGCGTCAAGCTGGCGATGGCCACCCTGTTCGCCGGCGGCGGCGAGCCGCGCCAGCACGTGGCGCTGGAGGTGGACAACACCACCACCAACCGCGCCGACATCATCGACCGCAACGGCAACCTGCTGGCGACCTCGCTGGTCACCCAGTCGCTCTATGCCGACCCCAAGCTGGTGTCGCGCCCGGAAGAGGCCGCGCAGAAGCTGGTCAGCGTCCTGCCGGAGCTGGATTACAAGGACGTGCTGGGCAAGCTGGTCGGCGACCGCCGCTTCGTCTGGCTGAAGCGCAACCTGACGCCGAAGCAGCAGGCCGCCGTCCACCGCCTCGGCATTCCCGGCATCGCCTTCGAACGGGAGGAGCGCCGCTTCTACCCCGCCGGCCCGCTGACCTCCCACGTCGTCGGCTTCACCGGCATCGACAACAACGGCCTTGCCGGCATGGAGCAGGGCTTCAACAAGCGGCTGACCGAGGATCCGGGAACGCCGTTGCAGCTCTCCATCGACCTGCGGTTGCAGCATGTCCTGAAGAAGGAACTGGCCGCCACGGTGCAGGAGTTCAGCGCCATCGGCGCCGCCGGCATCGTCTTCGACGTGCGCAACGGCGAAGTGCTGGCGATGGTCTCGCTGCCCGACTTCGACCCGCAGGACCCGACCGGCCTGAACCCGGACACGCTGTTCAACCGGGCGACCCTCGGCGTCTACGAAATGGGTTCGACCTTCAAGATCTTCAACTCGGCGTTGGCCTTCGACAGCGGCAAGATCCGGGTGTCGGACATGTTCGACGCGGCCCACCCGATCAAGATCGGCCGCTTCACCATCAACGACTACCACAACCTGCACCGCGCCCTGACGGTGGCGGAAGTGTTCCAGCACTCCTCCAACCTCGGTTCCGTGCGCATGGTGCAGCAGGTCGGCGTGGCGGCACAGAAGGCCTTCATGACCAAGATGGGCTTCACCAAGCCCACCGGTCTGGAACTGCCGGAAAGCGGCTGGCCGCTGGTGCCGAATCCGTGGCGCGAGGTCAACAGCTACACCATCTCATTCGGCCACGGCATCTCGGTCAGCCCGATGCACACGGTTGCCGCCGCGGCGTCCGTCATCAACGGCGGCCTCTTCCACAAGCCGACGCTGCTGAGGCGCAAGCCGGGCGACGAGATCCCGACAGAGCAGGTGGTGTCCCGTTCGACCTCCGACATGATGCGGCGCATGTTCCGCTTCGTGGTCACCGAAGGCACCGGCAAATCGGCGGAAGTCAAGGGCTATGTCGTCGGCGGGAAAACCGGCACCGCCGACAAGCAAAAGGGGCGGCATTACCAGAAGAACTCGCGCATGTCGTCGTTCCTGGGCGCCTTCCCGATGAACGATCCGCGCTACATCGTCTATGTGCTGGTGGACGAGCCCAAGGCCACGGCCAAGACCTATGGCTACGCCACCGGCGGCTGGGTCGCCGCACCGGCAGTGGGCCGCATCGTCAAGCAGATCGGCCCGCTGCTGAATGTGCCGATGGTGGACGAGAACGCGCCGGAAATCCTGAACTCCACCTACCTGAACGCCGCCGGTTCCACCAACTGGCAGCAGACCATGCCCTCCGTCACCGCCCCACCCCCGTCGAAGGGAAGCACCGTTGCGTCTTTCCCAACTCAGACCAAACCGCGCTGACGCCACCGCCGGCGCCGCCGATCCCGACATCGCCGGGCTGACCGCCGACAGCCGTGCGGTCAGGCCCGGCTTTGTCTTTGCCGCCCTGCCCGGCGTGAAGGCCGACGGCCGCGCCTTCATCGCCGATGCGCTCGCCAAGGGCGCCGCCGCCGTGCTGGCGCCCGAGGGCACCGAGCTGCCCGCCGGCTCCACCGCCGTCCTGCTGACCAATCCACAGCCCCGCCTCGCCTTCGCGCGCATGGCCGCCGCCTTCCATGGCGGGCGCCAGCCGGAGACGGTGGTGGCGGTAACCGGCACCAACGGCAAGACCTCCACCGTTCAGTTCGCCGCTCAGATCTGGACCCGGCTCGGCCTGCCCGCCGGCAGCCTGGGCACGCTAGGCCTGCTCGGCCCCGGCCTGCACGGTTATGGCGGGATGACGACACCCGACCCGGTGTCGCTGCACCGCGACCTCGCCGCCGCCAAGGACGCCGGCATCGATCATCTGGCGATGGAGGCGTCGAGCCACGGGCTGGAACAGTTCCGGCTGGACGGTGTCGCGATCAAGGCCGCCGGCTTCACCAACCTGACGCTGGACCATCTGGACTATCACGGCACGATGGAGGCATACCGCGACGCCAAGGCAATGCTGTTCGACCGGGTCCTACCGCCGGGCGCCGTGGCGGTGCTGAACGCCGACTCTCCGGAATTTCAACATTTTGCCACCATTTGTAACCACCGTGGACACCGCGTCCTGTCCTATGGTCTGGCCGGTGCCGAGCTTCGGGTGACCGGGGTGGAGCCGCTGGCCGATGGCCAGCGCCTCTCCCTGTCCGTGCTCGGCCGCGACGTGACGGTGGACCTGCCGCTGGCGGGTCGCTTCCAGGCTTGGAACGTGCTCTGCGCGCTGGGTCTGGTCATCGGTTCCGGCGGCGACGCCGGGCGGGCGCTCGCCGCCCTTCCCTTGCTGGAAGGCGTGCCGGGCCGGCTGCAGCATGTCGCGACCCACCCCAACGGGGCGACGGTCTACGTCGATTACGCCCACACGCCCGACGCGCTGGAAACGGTGCTGCGGGCGCTGAAGCCGCATGCCGCGCGCCATCTGGTGACGGTGTTCGGCTGCGGCGGCGACCGCGACCGGACCAAGCGGCCGGTGATGGGGGCGCTGGCGGCCGGACTGGCCGACCGCGCCATCGTCACCGACGACAACCCGCGCACCGAGGATCCCGCCTTCGTGCGGAGTCAGGTGCTGGCCGGCGCCACCAGGGAACTGGCCGGCAAGCTGGAGGAGATCGGCGACCGGGCCGAGGCGATCCGCACCGCGGTGCGGCAGCTTCAACCCGGCGACGTGCTGGTCATCGCCGGCAAGGGCCATGAACAGGGACAAACAATCGGCACCGAGGTGCGTCCGTTCGACGATGCGGACGAGGCCCGGAAAGCCGTAGCGGAGATTGGAGCATGAGCGGCGAGATGACGGACAAGACGGTCCTGTGGACTGCGGAGGACGCGGCCGCCGCCACCGGCGGGCGTCTGGCCGGCCCGTCCGCCTGGACCGCCACCGGCGTCACCATCGACAGCCGCAAGGTGGCGCCGGGCGACCTGTTCGTCGCCATCCGCGGACCGAATTTCGACGGCCATGCCTTCGTCGGCGCCGCGTTGGCCGCTGGGGCCGCTGCGGCGCTGGTCGACCACCGGCCTAACGGATTGCCCGCAGAGGCGCCGCTGCTGATCTCCCCGGTCGACACGCTGGAGGCGATGGCGGCACTGGGCAAGGTCGCGCGGGCTCGCTGCGGTGCGCGCTTCGTCGGCGTCACCGGCTCGGTTGGCAAGACCGGCACCAAGGAGACGCTGCGCCACGTCCTGTCGGCGCAAGGCGCCACCTATGCCACCGAAGGCAGCCTGAACAACCACTGGGGCGTGCCGCTGTCGCTCGCCCGCCTGCCCGCCGATTGCGCCTATGGCGTGTTCGAACTGGGGATGAATCACGCCGGCGAACTGGGGCCGTTGTCCCAGCAGGTCAAGCCGCATGTCGCCATCATCACCACGGTCGAGGCGGCGCATCTGGAGTTCTTCTCCGGCGTCGAGGCCATCGCCGACGCCAAGGCCGAGATCTTCGAAGGGATGGGCGCGGACGGCGTCGCCGTGCTGAACCGCGACAACGGGCAATATGCCCGGTTGGCCGCCGCCGCGCGCCGCCACGGCCTGACCGACATCTGGAGCTTCGGCACCCATGAGAAGGCCGACGCCCGGCTGGTCGACTGCTCGCTGCACGCCACCTGCAGCGCGGTGACCGCGGTCATCCGCGGCGAACGGCTGCAATATTGCCTGTCGCTGCCGGGCAAGCATTGGGTGATGAACAGCCTGGCGGTGCTGCTGGCGGTGAAGGCGCTGGGCGCCGATGTCGCCGCCGCCGCCCGTTCCCTGTCCAGCCTGCAGCCGGTCAAGGGCCGCGGCACCCGCAAGCGCATCCAGCTGCCGCAGGGCGCCTTCACCCTGATCGACGAGAGCTACAACGCCAGCCCGGCCGCCATGACAGCGACGCTGGAGGTGCTGGCCAAGATCGACCCCGGTGCCGGCGGCCGGCGCATCGCCGTGCTGGGCGACATGCGCGAGCTGGGCGACCGCGCCGACGCCCTGCACATCGCGCTGGCCGAGCCGCTGCGCGCCGCACAGGTGGATGCCGTCTACGCCTGCGGGCCGCACATGAAGGCGCTGTTCGACCGCCTGCCGGCGGCGATGCGCGGCGCCTGGACCGAGACCAGCGTGGAGCTGGCCCCCATCGTGACCGGGACCGTAAAAGGCGGCGACGTTATCATGGTCAAGGGCTCCTTGGGCAGTCGTACAGGTCTGATCGTCGATGCGCTCGCGGCACTCGACAGCGGGCGCGAAAGCGAGGACAAAGCCGCCTCCCGAACCACCAACCAGCCACAGGCGGCGGCGCAGTCCGCGCAGGCGCCGCGAGGCTGACGGACCCAAATGCTCTACAACCTCCTCTTCGGTCTGGCCGACGTCTTCACGCCGTTCAACCTGTTCCGGTATCTCACCTTCCGGACCGGCGGCGCCGTGCTGACGTCGCTGGTCATCAGCTTCGTCTTCTTTCCGCGTCTAATCGCTTGGCTGAAGCGCAAGCAGGGCGAAGGCCAGCCCATCCGCGCCGACGGCCCGGAGACCCATTTCAAGAAGAAGGGCACGCCCACCATGGGCGGCCTGATGATCCTGATCGCGATGACAGTCAGCACCCTGCTGTGGGCCGACCTAACCAACGCCTATATCTGGATCGTCCTGCTGGTGACCATCGGCTACGGCCTGATCGGCTTCGGCGACGATTACCTGAAGCTGACCAAGCGCAACACCAAGGGCCTGTCCGGCCGCTTCCGCCTGGGCTGGGAGATCGCCATCGGGCTGGTCGCCTCGGCGCTTATCATGTGGGTGTCTGCCCCGCCGCTGTCGGGCGGCGTCGCGGTGCCCTTCGTCAAGGATTTCCTGATCCAGCTGTCCTGGTTCTTCGTGCCCTTCGGCGCCTTCATCATGGTCGGCGCATCGAATTCGGTGAACCTGACCGACGGTCTGGACGGGCTGGCCATCGTGCCGACGATGATCGCGGCCGGCTGCTTCGCGCTGATCTCCTACCTCTCCGGCAACGCGATCTTCGCCAACTACCTGCAGATCCATCATGTGCCGGGCTCCGGCGAGCTGACGATCTTCTGCGGCGCGCTGATCGGCGCCGGCATCGGCTTCCTCTGGTACAACGCCCCGCCGGCGATGGTCTTCATGGGCGACACCGGGTCGCTGTCGCTGGGCGGCGCGCTGGGTGCGGTCAGCGTGGTGACCAAGCACGAGATCGTTCTCGCCATCATCGGCGGCCTGTTCGTACTGGAGACGGTGTCGGTGATCGTGCAGGTCGCCTCCTTCAAGCTGACCGGCAAGCGGGTGTTCCGCATGGCGCCGCTGCACCACCATTTCGAGAAAAAAGGCTGGGCCGAACCGACGGTGGTGATCCGCTTCTGGATCATCGCCTCGATCCTGGCGCTGGTCGGCCTGTCCACGCTGAAGCTGCGTTGAGGGGGGACCGGCGATGATCGACCTGTTCTATATGCAGGAACTGCCCGTCGCGGTGATGGGGCTGGGCAAGTCCGGCCTCGCCACCGCCCGCGCGCTGCGCGACAGCGGCGCCGAGGTGCGGGTGTGGGATGACAATCCCGCCTCCCGCGCCGCCGCGGAGGCGGAGGGCTTCGCCGTCGTCGATCTCGCCACCGCCGACCTGTCGGACCTGACCACCATCGTCTGGTCCCCCGGCATCCCCCACACCTTCCCCAAGCCGCACCCGGTGGCCGAGCGCGCCCGCGCGCTCGGGATCGAGCTGATCTGCGACATCGAACTGCTGGGCCGGGCCGAGCGCGACTGCGCCTTCATCGGCATCACCGGCACCAACGGCAAATCGACCACCACCACGCTGATCGGCCACATCCTGGCCGCCGCCGGGCGCAAGGCCGCCGTGGGCGGCAACCTCGGCACGCCGGTGCTGACCTTCGATCCCATCGGGGCGGGCAACACCTGCGTGCTGGAGATGTCGAGCTACCAGCTGGAGCTGACCCACTCCATCACCTTCGACATCGCGGTCCTGCTGAACATCACGCCCGACCATCTCGCCCGCCATGGCGGGATGGAGGGCTATGTCGCCGCGAAGAAGCTGATCTTCCACCGCCAGACCTGGCCGCGCACCGCGGTGATAGGCGTGGACGACGAGCATTGCCGGACGATCCACGCCGACCTCGTCGCCGCCGGCGACCAGCGCATCTGGCCGATCTCCGCCCGGGGGCCGGTGGCGGGCGGCGTCTATGCCGCCGACGGCTGGCTGGTCGACGACACCGACGGCGAGGCGGCGCGGGTGGTTGAGCTGTCGGCGCTGCCGACCCTGCTGGGTGCCCACAACTGGCAGAATGCCGCAGCCGCCTTCGCCACCTGCAAGGCCGCCGGCCTGCCGGTGCCGGCCATCGTCGCGGCGATGGCGACCTTCCCCGGCCTCGCCCACCGGCAGCAGTTGGTCGGAACACTGGAGGGCGTGCGCTTCGTCAACGACAGCAAGGCGACCAACGCCGACGCTACGGAAAAGGCGCTGGCGACCTTCGTCCCGATCTACTGGATTCTCGGCGGACAGGCCAAGGACACCGGACTGAACGGGCTGGAGGGCTATATGGGCCGCGTGCGCCACGCCTTCCTGATCGGCGAGGCGCAGGAACAATTCGCCCCATGGCTCGATGCACAGGGCATTGCCTATACACGCTGCGGAACGCTGGATGTCGCAACCGCGAAGGCGGCCGGCATGGCGCTGGCGGAGCGGCTGGAGGGCGCCTGCGTGCTGTTGTCCCCGGCCTGCGCGTCGTGGGACCAGTTCGCCAATTTCGAGAAGCGCGGCGACGCCTTCGCGGCCTATGTCGCGGGCGTCATCGAGGCGCATGAGAACACCGGGACCGGTACCATCGGAGGCGTTGCATGATCACCTTCGACCGCACCGACCAATCGATCTTCGGCCGCTGGTGGTGGACCGTCGACCGCTGGCAGCTGGGCGCCGTCGCCCTGCTGATGTTCCTCGGCACCGTGCTGATCACCGCGGCCAGCCCGCCGGTGGCGGAGCGCATCGGCATCCAGGACACCTTCTATTTCGTCGAACGCCACGTAATGATGCTGATCCCCGCGATCATCATCATGATCGGCGTCTCGCTGCTCAGCCCGCGCGGCGTGCGGCGGGTGGCGCTGGGGGTGTTCCTGATCTCGGTGGTGCTGGTCTACGCCACGCTCGTGGTGGGTGTGGAGATCAAGGGCGCCCGCCGCTGGATCCACGTCCCCGGCCTGTCGATCCAACCGTCGGAGTTCGTGAAACCGGCCTTCGCCGTTGTCGCGGCCTGGCTGTTCTCGCTGTCGCGCACCAATCCGGGCTTCCCCGGCGCGCTGGTGTCGATGGTGCTGTACGGCATCACCATGGTCGGCCTGATCCTGCAGCCCGACCTGGGCATGACCTTCGTCGTCTCCGCCGTCTGGTTCACCCAGTTCTTCCTGGCCGGGCTGAACCTCGTGCTGGTGATGGGGCTCGGCGGGCTGGGCATCGTCGGGCTGATCGGCGCCTATTACACGCTGCCGCACGTCACCAGCCGCATCGACCGCTTCCTCGACCCGCATGCCGGCGACAACTATCAGGTCAACCGCTCGCTAGAGGCCTTCGCCAACGGCGGCCTGATGGGCACCGGCCCCGGTCAGGGCACGGTGAAGTTCTACCTGCCCGACAGCCATGCCGACTTCATCTTCGCCGTCGCCGGGGAAGAGCTGGGGCTGATCTTCTGCTTAGGGCTGGTGGTGCTGTTCGCCTTTGTCGTTCTGCGTGGGTTCGCCCGCATCTTCAACGACAACAACTACTTCGTCCTGCTCGCCGCCGCCGGTCTTCTGATCCAGTTCGGGCTTCAGGCGGCGATCAACATGGGTTCGTCCTTGCATCTTATGCCGACCAAGGGCATGACCCTGCCGTTCATCTCCTACGGCGGCTCCTCGCTGCTCGCACTCGGGTTCGGCATGGGTATGGTTCTGGCTTTGACACGCAAACGCTTCGGCCCCCTGGAATGAGGAGGCCGACGGACTTGAGCGCGACGACCTACGACGCGAACGCCAACAAAGTGATCGTGCTGGCAGCGGGCGGCACCGGCGGACACATGTTCCCGGCCGAAGCGCTGGCGCGCGAGCTGCTGTCCCGCGGCCGCGCGGTGACGCTGGTCACCGACAAGCGCGGCCACGCCTTCGGCGAGAATCTGCCGGAGGTGCCGGTCCACCGCATCCGCGCCGCCTCGCCCGGCGCTGGCATCGCCGGCAAACTGAAGGCCGCCCTGCAGATGGGGCTCGGCCTGCTGGAGGCGCGGGCGCTGATGCGCCGGCTCGATCCCGCCGCGGTCGTCGGTTTCGGCGGCTACCCGTCCGTGCCCACCGTCTATGCCGCAATCCAGTCGAAGCTGCCGGCCCTGCTGCACGAACAGAACGCCGTGCTGGGCCGCGCCAACCGGATGCTGATCGCCGGGGCCAGCCGCATCGCCGTTGCCTTTTCCGACATCGAGAAGCTGGGCGAGGCGCAGCGCGCCAAGATGGTCCGCACCGGTAACCCGGTCCGTCCGGCGGTCGCCGCCCGCCGCCTCTCCCCCTACGAGGCGCCCGGCGCCACCGGCCCGATCCGCCTGCTGGTGATGGGCGGCAGCCAGGGTGCCCGCGTCTTTTCCGAGGTGATCCCGGCGGCGCTCGCCCTGTTGCCGGAGGAGATGCGCGCCCGCATCCATCTGGCGCAGCAATGCCGCCCGGAAGACCTGGAAGCCGCCCGCGACGCGCTGGAACCGCTGGGCCTCGCCCGGCTGGAGCTGCAGACCTTCTTCCGCGACGTGCCGGAACGGCTGGCCGCCTGCCACCTCGCCATCACCCGCGCCGGCGCCTCCACCATCGCCGAGCTGACCTGCGTCGGCCGTCCGGCGATCCTGGTGCCCTACCCGCACGCCACCGACGACCACCAGACCGCCAACGCCCGCCATCTGGCCGAGGCCGGCGCCGCCTGGCTGGTGCCGCAGCCCTCCTTCACCGCCCAGGCGCTTGCCGAGCGGCTGTCCTCCCTGCTGGCCGACCCGCAGGCGCTCGCAGCATCGGCGCGGGCCGCCCACGACTGGGGCACCGCCGACGCCGCCACCGCACTGGCCGATGCCGTGCTGGCGATGCTGGACGGCGGCCGGAATGCCCGCATCAGTTCCTTCGACACCGATCCAAGCCTGACCGACACAAACCTGACTGACCACGACCAATCCCACAACGCCCGGCGGTCCGCCGCCGGCGCCAGCGCCAAGGGGGCCGCGGAATGATCAAAGCCAGGACTCTGACCCGACCGACGCCCCGTCCGCTGCAGGACTGGCCGGCGGACATGACGCGGACCGAGGGCGGCTGGTACAACCGCCCCGGCTGCCCGCTGGTGCCGCGCTTCCTCGCCGAAGGCGGCTTCCTGCGTGACCGCCTGTCGATGATCCACGGATCGCAGCCCCTCCCCGACGACCTGTCCGATGAGGCGGTCGACGCCACCCTTCGCCTGATGCTTCGCCGCGGAAAGTAAGCCTGACATGCGCGCCCTCCCCCTCTCGATCGGCACCATCCACTTCGTCGGCATCGGCGGCATCGGCATGAGCGGCATCGCCGAGGTGCTGCGGAACCTGGGCTATACCGTCCAGGGCTCCGACCTCGCCGAGAACGCCAACGTCAAGCGCCTGCGCGAGCTGGGCATCAAGGTGTTCGTCGGCCATCGCGGCGAGAACATCGCCGGCGCCGCTGTGGTCGTCGTCTCCTCCGCCGTCAAGCGCGACAATCCGGAGGTGGTGGCCGCCCGCGCCGCCCTGGTGCCGGTGGTCCGCCGCGCCGAGATGCTGGGCGAGCTGATGCGCCTGAAATGGGCCATCGCCATCGGCGGCACCCATGGCAAGACCACGACGACCTCGATGGTCGGCCATATGCTGGAGCATGCCAACCTCGACCCCACGGTCATCAACGGCGGCATCATCAACGCCTACGGCTCCAACACCCGGCTCGGCACCGGCGACTGGATGGTGGTCGAGGCGGACGAGAGCGACGGCACCTTCGTGAAGCTGCCGGCCTGCATCGCCGTCGTCACCAACATGGATCCGGAGCATCTGGACTTCTACGGCACCTTCGACAACGCGCGGGCCGCCTTTGACAGCTTCGTCCAGAACATTCCCTTCTACGGCTTCGCCGCGCTCTGCATCGACCATCCCGAGGTGCAGGCGATGATCCCCCGCGTGTCGGACCGCCGCATCGTCACCTACGGCTTCTCGCCGCAGGCCGACATCCGCGCGGTGAACGTGGAGCTGGGTCCGGACGGCGCCAAGTACGACGTGCTGATCTATGACCGCCACACCGGCGAGAGCCGCGCCATCGCCGGCGTGCGCCTGCCGATGTACGGGCCGCACAACGTCCAGAACTCGCTGGCCTGCTTCGCGGTCGGCAACGAGATGGGCCTGCCCGACGTGGTGATGCGCGACAGCATGGCCAAGTTCCAGGGCGTGAAGCGCCGCTTCACCAAGACCGGCGAGGCCAACGGCATCACCGTCATCGACGATTACGGCCACCACCCGGTGGAGATCGCCGCGGTGCTAAAGGCTGCGCGCACCGCCGGCACCGGCCGCACCATCGCCGTGGTCCAGCCGCACCGCTACTCCCGCCTCGCCGCCCTGTTCGAGGAGTTCTGCACCTGCTTCAACGACGCCGACGCCGTGATCGTCGCCGACGTCTATGCCGCCGGTGAGGCGCCAATCGAGGGTGTCAGCCGCGACAGCCTGGTGGAGGGCCTGCGCATGCACGGCCACCGCCATGTCGTGGCCCTGCAGAACCAGCAGGAACTGGCGCAGGTCGTGCGCGAGATGGCGCGGCCCGGCGACTTCGTCGTCTGCCTGGGCGCCGGCAACATCACCCAGTGGGCGAACGCCCTGCCGGGCGAGCTGTCGTCCCTCTACGGCGCCACGCGATGACGGCAGCGCCCCGCATGAGCCCGGCAGACGGCCACCTGCCCAACGACCATCTGATGACACGGATGCCCGCGGTGCGCGGCCGGCTGACCGCCGACGCCTCGCTGGCACCGGTGACGTGGTTCCGCGTCGGCGGCCCGGCCGAGGTGATGTTCCGCCCGGCCGACGCGGACGACCTCGCCGACTTCCTGGCCGCCCTGCCGGCCGAGGTGCCGGTGACGGTGATCGGCGTCGCCTCCAACCTGCTGGTGCGGGACGGCGGCGTGCCGGGCGTTACCATCCGGCTCGGCCGCGGCTTCACCGACATCGCGGCAGATGGAATGACGCTGACCACCGGTGCGGCGGCGCTCGACCTCAACGTCGCCATGGTCGCCCGCGACGCCGGGATCGCCGGGCTGGAGTTCCTCTCCGGTATTCCCGGCACCATCGGCGGCGCCCTGCGCATGAACGGCGGCGCCTATGGCCGCGAGCTTGCCGACGTGCTGGTCTCGGCCACCGCGGTCGCCCGCGACGGCCGGCGGCTGGAGTTCAGCCATGCCGGCATGGGCTTCACCTACCGCCACAGCGCAGCGCCGGAGGACTGCATCTTCACCGGCGCGATCCTGCGCGGTGAGCCCGGCAACCCGCTGGAGATCGCCCGCCGCATGGCCGAGATCTCCGACAAGCGCGCCGACAGCCAGCCGGTCCGCTCCCGCACCGGTGGCTCGACCTTCAAGAATCCGGAAGGCCACAAGGCCTGGGAACTGATCGACAAGGCCGGCTGCCGCGGCCTGTCCATCGGCGACGCCCAGGTGTCGGAAAAGCACTGCAACTTCCTGATCAACAACGGCACGGCCACCGCCGCCCAGCTGGAAGCGCTGGGCGAGGAGGTCCGCCGCCGCGTGTTCGAGACCAGCGGCGTCACGCTGGAGTGGGAAATCAAGCGCATCGGCATCGCTGCCGCCGAAGGAAGCACCGCCCAATGACCGAAGCCCTGCTCCACGCCCAAAAGAAACATGTCGCCGTCCTGATGGGCGGCTGGTCGGCCGAGCGCGAGGTGTCGCTGGTCAGCGGGGCCGGCGTCGCCAAGGCGCTGGAGGAGGAAGGCTACCGCGTCACCGCCGTCGACGTGCAGCGCGACCTGGGCGGGCTGATGCATGCCCTGACCAACCCGCGTCCCGACGTGGTGTTCAACGCCCTCCATGGCCGTGGCGGCGAGGATGGGACGATCCAGGGCGTGCTGGAGTTCCTCGGCCTGCCCTACACCCATTCGGGCGTCCAGGCCGCCGCCATCGCCATGGACAAGGCGATGACGAAGCGGGTGCTGGACACCGTCGGCATCCGCTCTCCCAAAGGCATGGTCCTGTCCCGGGGACAGATCACCGGCGGCACCCACCCCATGCCGGCGCCCTATATCGTCAAGCCTGTGGACGAAGGCTCGACCGTTGGCGTAACCCTGGTCCGCGAGGGGCAGAACAGCCCGGTCGGCGATGCGTGGACCTTTGGCGAGCGCGCACTGATCGAAGAGTTCATCCCCGGTCGCGAGCTGACCGTGGGCGTCATGGGTGACCGCGCTTTGGCGGTGACCGAGATCGTCTTTCAGGCTCAGGTCTACGACTACACCGCGAAATACAGCGCCGGCCACGCCGTCCACACCATCCCCGCCGCGGTCCCCGAGGCGGTGGCGGAGGAGGCGAAGCGGCTGGCGGTGCTTGCGCACCACACCCTGGGCTGCCGGGGCGTGTCGCGCAGCGACTTCCGCTGGGATGACAGCCGGCCGGGAACGGACGGTCTGTACTTCCTGGAGATCAACAACCAGCCGGGCATGACGCCCCTGTCGCTGGTGCCCGAACAGGCCGCGCATGTGGGGATCACCTACGGCGCGCTGGTCGGCTGGCTCGTGGAGAACGCCGCATGTCAGCTCGCCTGATGGCCGACCCGGATTTTCGCGCCGCCGCCGCCGGTGCGCGCGCCCGGGACGAGATGCCGACCCCGCCGCGCGCCATGGCCGCGTCGGCGCAGAAAGGCAAGCGGCGCCGCGCCTGGCCGCGCTGGACCCGCTCCGCCGTCAAGGCGGCGCTGCTGCTGGTGCCGGTGCTGGGGCTGACCGCCGCCGCCGGCTCCGCCTGGAAGCGCGGCACCCTGGCCGACACGCTGGAGGCGGCGCAGGACAGCGTCATCCGGCTGACCGGCGACATGGGCTTCCGCCTGTCGGAGATCCTGGTGGTCGGCCGCAGCGAGACGGAGCGCGACGCCGTGCTCGATGCGCTGGGCGTGCGCCGGGGCGAGCCGATCCTGTCGATCGATCTGGTCGACGCCAAGCTGCGGCTGGAGGAACTGCCCTGGGTGTCGTCGGCCTCCATCGAGCGGCGGCTGCCCGGCTTCCTCTATATCCACCTGTCCGAACGCCAGCCGATGGCGATCTGGCAGCATGACCGCCAGTTCACCGTCATCGACCGCGCCGGCCGCCCGCTGGCCGACGCGGCGGAACTGGCGCGCCGCGGCAACCAGCGGATCGAGACTCTGCCGCAGGTGATCGGCGCCAACGCCCCGCAGCAGGTCCACACCCTGCTGTCGGCGCTGGACAGTGCGCCGACCATCGCGCCGCTGCTGTCCTCGGCCAGCTGGATCAGCGACCGCCGCTGGAACCTGCAGCTCAGCAACGGCGTGACGGTGAAGCTGCCGGAAGGCACCGCCGACATGCGCCGGGCGCTGCGCCAGCTGGAGCAGATGCAAACCGCCAGCCGGGTGCTGGACCGCGACATCGTCACCATCGACATGCGCCTGCAGGACCGCGCCGCGATCCAGACCTCGTCCACCGCCCAGCTTCCGGGCTGGGACGACGACACGAAGAAGAAGAGCGGCAAGAAATCATAAGGCCGGCCGGCGGCAAGCTCTTGTGGGGAAGCGCTTATCGCCGGCAGACAGGGGTAGAAGGGAAGTTTTGGGGGGCATGTTCGGGATGGGATTCAACGGTGCCAAGAAGCCGAAGCGGCCGGCCCGTGGCGGGATCGTCACGGCGCTGGACGTCGGCTCGACGAAGGTGTGCTGCGTCATCGCGCGGATGGAGGAGCCCGGCTCCCTCCGCGTGATCGGCGTCGGCCACCAGATCGCCACGGGCATCCGCGCCGGGACCATCATCGACATGGAGGCGGCGGAGACCTCGATCGGCGCCGCCGTGCATGCCGCCGAACAGATGGCCGGCGAGACGGTGCACGACGTCGTCGTCAACCTGTCGATGGGCAATCCCCGCTCCCACGCCTTCACCGCCACCGTCCCGGTTTCCGGCCAGGAGGTGACGGAGGGCGACATCCGCCGCGCCATGGCCCATGCGCGCACCCTGCAGGCCGGCCCCGATCAGGCGCTGATCCACACCATCCCCCTGAGCTTCACCCTGGACGGCATCCGCGGCATCCGCGATCCCAAAGGGATGAGCGGCCATACGCTGGGCACCCAGCTGCATGTGGTCACGGCGGCCAAGGGCGCCATTCTCACGCTGGGCGCCTGCGTCGCCCGCTGCCACCTGAACATCGAATCCGTCGTGGTCAGCCCCTTCGCCTCCGGCCTCGCCTGTCTGGTGGAGGACGAGATGGAGATGGGGGCCGCCTGCGTCGACATCGGCGGCGGCGGCACCACCATCTCGATCTTCGCCGAAGGCAATCTGGTGTGGACCGGCTTCGTGCCGCTCGGCGGGCGCCACGTCACCAACGACATCGCCCACGGCCTGACCACGCCGCTGTCCCATGCTGAACGGCTGAAGGTGCTCTACGGCAGCGCCCGGGTGAACCCGGCCGACGAGCGCGAGATGATCGAGGTGCCGCAGATCGGCGAGGACGAGCGCAGCGGCAGCGGCACCGCCAGCCACCCGCGCTCCTTCCTGGTCAGCATCATCCAGGCGCGGATGGAAGAGATCTTCGAAGAGGTGCGCAGCGCCATCGAGCAGTCGGGCCATTCCCAACTTGTCGGCCGGCGCGTCGTGTTGACGGGCGGTGCCAGCCAGTTGCCCAACACGCGCGAGATGGCCGCCCCCATCCTGGACAAGCAGGTCCGCATCGCCCGTCCCACCCGGATCGCCGGCCTCAACGAGGCGCATGGCGGACCGGCCTTCTCGACGGTGGCGGGCCTTCTCCTACATGCCGTCCGCAACCCGACGGAGCTGATGGTGACCGGCCAAGAGGCGGTCGCGTCAACCGGACTCCTCGGCCGCGTCGGCCTGTGGCTGCGGGAGAATCTCTAGATGACTCTCCCCGCCGCCGCCATTCACCGATTCCCGATCGGACAGACACCGGACACAACCGGGCGCCGGTCGCGGCATATCAAACATCAAACCCAACGAAAACAGGTTGTGGAGGCCTGAACAGAATGATCAACGTGACCATCCCCCAGATCGAGCCCGAGCTGAAGCCGCGCATCACCGTGTTCGGCGTCGGCGGCGCCGGCGGCAACGCCGTCAACAACATGATCAAGTCGAACCTGGAAGGCGTGGACTTCGTCGTCGGCAACACCGACGCGCAGGCGCTGAAGGGTTCCTTGTGCGAGAAGCGCATCCAGCTGGGCACCGGCACCACCCGCGGCCTGGGCGCCGGCTCCAAGCCGGATGTCGGCCGTGCCTCGGCCGAGGAGCAGATCGACGAGATCGTCCAGTATCTCGAAGGCTCCAACATGGTGTTCATCACCGCCGGCATGGGCGGCGGCACCGGCACCGGTGCGGCCCCGGTCATCGCGCGCGCGGCCCGCGAGCGCGGCATCCTGACCGTCGGCGTCGTCACCAAGCCCTTCCA
Organism: uncultured Azospirillum sp.; assembly: GCA_965650625.1. Lineage (GTDB taxonomy): Bacteria > Pseudomonadota > Alphaproteobacteria > Azospirillales > Azospirillaceae > Azospirillum. Next base: position 34,041 of record CBFGPE010000065.1, read on the forward strand.
TTTCGAGGGCGGTCACCGCATGCGGCTGGCGGAAGGCGGCATCGCCGAACTGCAGCAGTATGTCGACACCCTCATCATCATCCCGAACCAGAACCTGTTCCGCATCGCCAACGAGAAGACGACCTTCGCGGACGCCTTCAAGATGGCCGACGACGTTCTGCATTCGGGCGTGCGCGGCGTCACCGACCTGATGGTGATGCCCGGCCTGATCAACCTGGATTTCGCCGACATCCGGTCCGTGATGACCGAGATGGGCAAGGCGATGATGGGCACCGGCGAGGCCGGCGGCGAACGCCGCGCCATCGAGGCCGCCGAGGCCGCCATCTCCAACCCGCTGCTGGACGACGTGTCGATGAAGGGCGCCCGCGGCGTCCTCATCAACATCACCGGCGGCTACGACATGACCCTGTTCGAGGTCGACGAGGCGGCCAACCGCGTCCGTGACGAGGTCGATCCCGACGCCAACATCATCTTCGGCTCGACCTTCGACAGCTCGCTGGACGGCGTGATGCGCGTGTCGGTCGTCGCCACCGGCATCGACGCCGCGGCGATGAGCAACCCGCGCACCCTGCACCCGGTCAACCTGTCGCTGGTCCCCGGCGACCGCGCCAAGAAGCCGGCCGCCCCCGGCAACCTGACCGGCGCGCCGGCTCCGGCCGCCGCCCAGGCCTCGGCCATCCCGAGCGCCGCCGCCGGCCTGCGCACACCGCAGCCGGTCACCGCCGGTGCCGCCGCCATCCAGCACGACCCGGCCCAGCAGCAGCCCCACCCGCAGACAGCCCAGCAGCATGCGGCCCAACAGCATGCGGAAGCGCCGAAGCCGTCGGCCGGTCCGCTGCATGGCGAGAACCAGGGCGGCCACTTCTTCGCGCCGAAGCCGGCCGATGCTCCGCGCCAGCCGATGACCGTCGGCGCCGCACCGCTGTCGACTCCGCAGCAGCCGGCTCCCCAGCAGCACGCCCCCCAGGCGCCGCAGATGCAGGGTCACCAGCAGCCGCAGCAGCATCAGCCGCAGCAGCATCAGCCGCAGCAGCCTGCGCCGATGGCCGCTCCGCAGCAGCACCACCATGCCGCGCCGCAAGGTCATCAGCAGCACCCCGGCGGCCTGTCCGTCGGTCCGGCCCCGGCCCCCGCGCCGGAACCGGCGCCGGCCCGCAAGGGCAACTTCCTGTTCGGTCTGGTGACCGGCCTCGGCCGCAAGTCCGAACCGGCGCACCCGCCGGCGCCCCAGCCCGTGCGTCAGCCGGCCCCGCAGGCGTACCAGCCGCAGCAGGCTCCGCAGGCCTATCAGCCCGCGCCCCAGAACTATCCGCAGCAGCAGCCCGCCTATCCGCAGCAGCCGCAGGCGCCCCACCAGGGCTACCCGGCGGGCCAGTATCCGGCGGCCCCGCAGCCGCAGCCGGCCTACCCGCCGCAGCAGACCGCTCCGCAGCAGGCTCCGGGCTATCCGGCCGCTCCGCAGGCGCAGGCTCCGGCCCCGCGGGTCGATGCCAAGCCGGGTGAGCAGGAGGAACTGGACATCCCGGCCTTCCTGCGCCGTCAGGCCAACTGAGCGGACGGACCGCCCCGGACGTGAACCGATCTTGGCCGCCGGACTCTTTCCGGCGGCCGGCCGATCCCGGCGAAAGCCGGAGATAACCGCCGTCGCCGCAGCCTCCTAATCGCGGTGCCGGCGGCTCCACAACCTGACCGAACCTTTCGGACCCCGGCGGCGCCCTCGTGCGTCTCCGGGGATTTTTTGTTGCCTCTTTCATGCAGGGCCAAGCTGATTGCTTGTATTGCGCACCACTTTTGCCCTGCAACAAACGGTAACAATGAGTGATTTGCCGATTTCCAACCTCGGGTGTTACCTATCAGCATGGTCGAAAGCGAACGCTGCCGACGTGATGATCTTCAAAGATCATGCGGCGCGGCATTGCTGGGAACCTCTCCTTCACGACCAAGATGGAAAAGACATCGTGGCCAACAATCGCAGCAACGCGGACGGAATGTTCCAGCAGACCCTGAAGAAGTCGGTGACCATCGCCGGCGTCGGGCTGCATTCGGGCGTCATCGTCACGCTGACGATTTCGCCGGCCGATGCGAATTCCGGGATCATCTTTCTGCGCACCGACCGTCAAGGGGCCGCCGCCGTCATTCCGGCGCGCTGGGACACGGTGGTCGACACCCGCCTGTGCACCGTGATCGGCAACGAGCATGGCACCACCGTCGGCACGATCGAACATCTGATGTCCGCACTGGCCGGCTGCGGCATCGACAACGCCATCGTGTCGCTGGACGGCATCGAGGTGCCGATCATGGATGGCAGCGCCGCCCCCTTCGTCGCCGCCATCGAGCAGGCCGGCGTCGCCGTGCAGAAGTCGCCCCGCCGCATCATCCGCATCCTGAAGCCGGTCGTCATTGGCGACGGCGTCAAGAGCGCCTCCTTCACCCCGGACGACGCCACCAGCTACAGCTTCGAGATCGACTTCGACAGCGCCGCCATCTCCCGTCAGGCCCGTGCGCTGGAGATCGACCCGGACAGCTTCAAGGACGAGATCAGCCGCGCCCGCACCTTCGGCTTCCTGCATGAGGTCGAGGGGCTGCGCAAGATGGGCCTCGCCCGTGGCGGCTCGCTGGACAACGCGGTGGTCATCTCCGGCGACACGGTGATGAACGCCGAGGGCCTGCGCTTCAAGGACGAGTTCGTGCGCCACAAGATCCTGGACGCCGTCGGCGACCTGTATCTGGCCGGTGCGCCGATCGTCGGTCATTTCCACGGCGTGCGGTCCGGCCACGCGCTGAACAACCAGCTGCTGCGCGCCCTGTTCGCCGACCGCAGCGCCTGGCGCTACGAGACGGCGGTGTCGCTGCCGGTCGCGCGCCGCGGTCTGGAGCAGCTGGCGGTCGCCTGATCTCCACTGGTTTTCGATCGGGCCGGTTTTCGATTGGGTTTACCCCTGCCCTCCCCTACCCGGGGAGGGCATTTTCTTTGCGCGCACTCCCCTCCCCTGCCGACACACCGGATCAC
>CBFGPE010000066.1:0-36851 GCA_965650625.1 uncultured Azospirillum sp.
TCAGCCCGACCTACGCCAACGAAATCCAGACGGCGGAGCACGGCACCGGCCTGCAAGGGCTGCTCGCCACCCGCTCCGACGTTCTGACCGGCATCCTGAACGGCGTCGACTACGCGGTGTGGGACCCGGCGACCGACCCGCATCTGCCCGCCCGCTACACCCCCGACGATCTGGGCGGCAAGGACGCCTGCAAGGCCGACCTGCAATCCGCCTTCGGCCTGGACCGCCGCCCCGACGCGCCGCTGGCCGCCGTGGTCAGCCGCCTGACCTGGCACAAGGGCCTGGATCTGGTGCTGGAGGCCGCCGGCCAATGGGTGTCCTGGGGCGGCCAGCTGGTGGTTCTCGGCAGTGGCGACCCCGACAGCGAGGCCGGCTTCCGCAACCTCGCCCAGCGGCACCCGCAATCGGTCGGCGTCCGCGTCGGCTATGACGAGCCGCTGTCCCACCGCATCCAGGCCGGCTCCGACCTGTTCCTGGTGCCGTCCCGCTCCGAGCCCTGCGGCCTGACCCAGCTCTACGCCCTGAAATACGGCACCCTGCCCCTGGTCCGCCGCACCGGCGGCCTCGCCGACACGGTGATCGACGCAAACCCGGCGGCCAACGCCGACGGCAGCGCCACCGGCTTCCAGTTCGTCAACGCGACGGGGCAGGAACTGGTCTGGGCACTGCGCCGCGCCCTGACCGTCTACCGCAAGCCCGACCGCTGGCACGCGATGCAACGCCGCGCCATGACGCGGGACTTCGGCTGGCATGGGCCGGCGGAGGAGTATATGGAGCTGTATCGGGGGATCGGGGGGCGTTAGGCGGGGGACCAAACCAGTTCCGTTTGCCAGGAAATCCCTTGGCGGCGCACGGCGCCTCGCCGATTGCCGCCCTGTTCCTGTCTCCGGAGCGCATCACAATCGCTGCCGGCCGGACGCGGCGACACTGGCAGCCTGACGGATGGCCGATGCAATCTCGTCTTCGCTGCGTCCTCCGTTGATGGCGATGCGCCCACCGAAGACGAAGTGAGGAACTGACCTGACCCCGGCCGCCGTCGATTGGGCCGCCTCACGCTCGACACGTCTGTGCTGCTCGGGATCGAGCGCCATCGCGCGGGCCTCTTCGCGTTCGAACCCGTAGGGCATGGCGATGTCCGCGAGGACATCGGCGTCCGAGATGTTCTTTGCCTTCAGAAAATGGGCCTCGGTGATCGCGACCGCGAGTTGATGCTGCGTACCTCGTGCTCGCGCCGCAAGGATTAGGCCGTGCGCCGCCTGCGTTCTGTAAGTCCAGGGCTGGCGGCTCAGGTCAAGGTCAAGGCCGGACGCCCGTGCTTCCGCCTCGGGGCGGGCGAACGACGCCTTCGGATCGGTCACGCCGTAGCGCGAGAGCAGAAGATCGGGAATATAGAGACCCTCCGCTGGCGCATCGGGGAGCAGAAGAACCGGATGTTGACGGATATCCACGTCCAGTTCGGGGAATCGTTCCGCCAGGACCTTATCGAGACGGTGATGCCCGATGATGCACCAGGGACAGGTGATCTCGGTGTAAAGATCGATTTGCAGCATCATGTCATCCTTCTGGCCGTTGAGCCGACAAGTCTTGGATTGATCTGAGCACGCACCCGTCAGAGTCACGGTCCGCCGACCGGGCTGGTTGGGACGCCGATAAGACATGCATGTTCGCGATCACGCGCCTGAGCAGTCGGCCGGCCCGCCTTCAGGCGGCCTTTTCCAAGACCGAGCGAACCTGGGCTTCGGTGGCGGCGATGGCGGTCTTGGCCGCCTCAGGCCCGAAGACGGTACCTTCCACGCGGACGATTTCGATGTCGGTCAGGCCGATGAAGCCCAAGAGGTGGCGAAGATAGCCGGTCTGGTAATCGAAGGGGGCGTAGTCGCCTTCCGAGAAGACGCCGCCTGCGGCAGTGACGAGATAGACCTTCTTGCCGGTCAGCAATCCCTGCGGGCCGCCGGCTTCGCTATAACCGAAGGTCACGCCCGGCCAGGTGATATGATCGAACCAGCTCTTGAGCTGAGACGACGGGCCGAAATTGATCATGCCCGACCCCAGGACGATCACATTGGCCGCCTTCACCTCATCGACGAGCTGCTGGGCAAGACCGACCGCCTCGGCCTGCTCTGGCGTGCGCGCCTCGGGGGCTGCGGCGCGGCCGTTGATATAAGCCTGCGCGATATACGGCGGTGGGTTGGCCGCGAGATCGCGGGTCAAAAGGGTGCCGCCCAGGCGAAGCTTGAGGCCTTCGGCGATCTCGGTCGCGAAGCGGGTGGACAGGCTCTCGGCGCCACGAGGGCTCGATGTGACGAGGAGGATGTTGGTCATGGTTGCTCCGACGTGAACAGGGCAGTTAACTCTTGTTACCAACGCTATTAAGGTGACTGCCCATTCCCTCGCAAGAAGGCACTCCTATGACACTTGGTAACATTGATTTTCCTACCCCCGGCAAAGGGGACGACTGCCGGATGGTTCGTGAAATCCTTGATCTCATCGGCGACAAATGGACCCTGTACATCATCGCGACGCTGAAGGATGGACCAGTTCGTTTCAATGAACTGCGGCGCCGGATCGACGGCATCTCACAACGGATGCTGACGATCAACTTGCGCGGACTGGAGCGTGACGGGTTGGTGAAGCGGACGTTGTTTCCAACCGTTCCGCCGCGCGTGGAGTATGAGTTGACGGATGTCGGCCGGACGCTTCTTGCGCCAGTCATGGCTCTCGTGACGTGGGCGAACAGCAATCAGAAGAACATCCATGATGCGCGCGCCCGATACGATGCAAGCTAAGGCGTGTGGGGACAGAGTCGAATCGGTATCCGGCGGTGGCGAGGGGCGGCAGGCCAAGGCGTTTTGCGAGGGCCTTACCACTGGCCCCTCCCCGTGATAGGATTAAAAGCCGTAGCAGCCCGAGGGGTGTCCTGCATGATCAGCCACCGACGCCACTCTGCTTTGCGCCCCTTCCCCACCCCGCCAAATGGAACAGTGAACACCCCGCCTAAAAACGTTCCATCCCGTTCCATCCGCCCCATGCCCCGCCCTTCCGCAACCGCCCGTACGCCCTCCGCGGCCCCGGCCGACACACCATCATTGCGCCCATCCCCCGTCCGCCCTATGTTCCCGGCAAACTCTCGCTTGTTTGGGCCCCGATGACTGACCTCTCGCACATCCGCAATTTTTCGATCATCGCCCACATCGATCATGGCAAGTCGACCCTTGCCGACCGGTTGATCCAGCAGTGCGGCGGCCTCGACGCGCGCGAGATGCGCGAACAGGTGCTCGACAGCATGGACATCGAGCGCGAGCGCGGCATCACCATCAAGGCCCAGACCGTCCGCCTGCTCTACAAGGCCGAGGACGGCAAGCAGTACACGCTGAACCTGATGGACACCCCCGGCCACGTCGACTTCGCCTATGAGGTCAGCCGGTCCCTGGCCGCCTGCGAGGGCTCGATCCTGGTGGTCGACGCCTCCCAGGGTGTCGAGGCGCAGACGCTCGCCAACGTCTATCAGGCGATCGACAACAACCACGAGATCATCCCGGTCCTCAACAAGATCGACCTGCCCGCCGCCGAGCCGGAGCGGATCAAGCAGCAGATCGAGGACGTGATCGGCCTCGACGCCTCCGACGCGGTGGAGATCTCGGCCAAGTCCGGCCTCAACATCGGCGCGGTGCTGGAGGCGGTGGTCAAGCGCCTGCCGCCGCCCAAGGGCGATGCCGACGCGCCGCTGAAGGCCCTGCTGGTCGATTCCTGGTACGACCCCTATCTCGGCGTCGTCATTCTGGTCCGCATCGTCGACGGCGTGCTGAAGGTCGGGCAGAAGGTGCGCTTCATGGCCGCCGGCTCCGCCCACGACGTCGACCGCGTCGGCGTCTTCACCCCGAAGGCGCTGCTGACCGGCGAACTGCGGCCGGGCGAGATGGGCTTCATCACCGCCGCGATCAAGGACATCACCCAGACCAAGGTCGGCGACACCATCACCGACGAGCGCAAGCCGGCGACCGAAGCGCTGTCCGGCTTCAAGCCGTCGATTCCCGTGGTGTGGTGCGGCCTGTTCCCGGTCGACGCCGCCGATTTCGAGCGGCTGCGCGACAGCCTGGGCAAGCTGAAGCTGAACGACGCCAGCTTCCATTACGAGGCCGAAACGTCGGCGGCGCTGGGCTTCGGCTTCCGCTGCGGCTTCCTCGGCCTGCTGCATCTGGAGATCATCCAGGAGCGGCTGGAGCGCGAGTTCAACCTCGACCTCATCACCACCGCGCCGTCAGTGGTCTACAAGCTGACGATGACGGACGGGACGGTGCGGGACCTGCACAACCCGGCCGACATGCCCGACGTGATGCGGATCGACCACATCGACGAGCCGTGGATCAAGGCCACCATCATGCTGCCCGACGAGTATCTCGGCGGCGTCCTGCAGCTGTGCACCGAGCGGCGTGGCCAGCAGATCGAGCTGACCTATGCCGGCGCCCGCGCCATGCTGGTCTACCGCCTGCCGCTGAACGAGGTGGTGTTCGACTTCTACGACCGCCTGAAGTCGATCAGCCGCGGCTACGCCAGCTTCGACTACCAGATGGACAGCTATGAGGAAGGTGACCTCGTGAAGCTGTCGATCCTGGTGAATGCCGAGCCGGTGGACGCCCTGTCGATGATCGTCCACCGCAGCCAGTCCGAACGCCGCGGCCGTCAACTCTGCGAACGCCTGAAGGAGCTGATCCCGCGCCAGCTCTTCAAGATCGCGGTGCAGGCCGCCATCGGCGGCAAGATCATCGCCCGCGAGAGCATCAGCGCCATGCGCAAGGACGTGACCGCCAAGTGCTACGGCGGCGACATCAGCCGCAAGCGCAAGCTGCTGGACAAGCAGAAGGAAGGCAAGAAGCGCATGCGCCAGTTCGGCCAGGTCGAAATCCCGCAGAGCGCCTTCATCGCGGCGCTCAAGATGGGCGACGAGTAAGGATACGGAAAGGCGGGCTCAAGCCCGCCTTTTTGTTTGACGGCGGCCGCCGCTCAGGGCGGGAAATCGCCCTCCTCCCAGACCGTGGCGTTGGTCCGCAGATACTGGCGGAGGTGCTTGGGATAGCTGTGCTTGGCGTCGAGGTTGATGAACAGCGGATTGGTCTGCCGCGTCTTCTGCGCCTCGTCGAGAAAGGCAAGCTGGTAGCAGAGGATCACGAATTCCGAACAGAAGACGTTCTTCACCGCCCCCTGATGTTCGGTGTGCGACAGCCGCTCCTTGTATTTCTGCAGCCGCCCGAACGCGCCGGTGCCGAAGCCGGTGCTTCCCGCCCAGGCGAACACCGCCCTGGCCGTCCCGTAGGACGAGGAGGCCTTGTGCAGCCTCAGCGCGGTGTCCTGTACCGTCTGGGCTTGGGCGTCGCTCATCGCGCGCGGTCGGAACAGCCGCCCGGCCCCCATATTGATGACGTCGGACTTCTTGATGCCGTCGCGCGGCTGTTCGCTGCCGAAGCCGGTGGCGTGGAGCACCATCCAGTCGGTCCGTACACCGCCGCTGTATCTGACCTTCTCGCCGATCACGATGGCGCAGTGCGACACCGTTCCATCGGCGATGATGATGTCGCCGGGACGATAGGCCGGGGAAAGGGACGCCATGACTGAAGCCTCGCGACTGCCGATTCTGCGAGAAGGAGACTCTCAGAAATTAGTTCGCATTTAAAGCGAACTGTGGTTTCAGCCCTGCGACCGAACTGTCTATCTGATGACAGACCTGAGAAATAGCGGCTTACCGGCGAAACAAACCCACGGCTGAGGTGTCATCTCCTGCGAAGGGGGATCACATGCCGCCGCCGGCGGCCACGGTCTCCCCACATTCGGTTGAAGTCGGGAGGATGACATGCGCAAGTTTCTCGCCGCCGCGGTTCCGGCCCTGATGCTGATGGCCGTTGCCGCGCCGGGCCATGCCCAGACCAGCGAGTCGGCAAGGTCCAATGCGGTTGCCAACGGCACGATGGACAGCGGCGCCCGCGACGTCCAGGCCAGCCGGGCCATGATCGGCAAGCGGGTGGTCCATCGCCATGGCGGGCCGGTCGCCGGCACCGTCCAGAATGTCACCACCGACGCCCAGGGCCAGACGATGGTCGAGCTGAAGCTCGCCAAGTCCGGCCAGACCGTCATGCTTCCCCCGGCCTCCTTCGAACGGCGGGGCAAGCAGATCATCGTCATGCAGGATGCCAGCGAACTCCAGCAGCTCGCCCAGTACAGCAATCAGGCCAACACCGGCTACGGCAGCTCGACCGGCGGAACCATGGGCGGTCAGATGGGCGGCTCCATGGGCAATGGTTCGATGGGCACCGGCAGCATGAACCGTGGCTCCATGAACCAGGGCTCGATGAATCAGGGCACCATGGGCAACGGCACGATGAACCGCAGCACCATGTCGCCGAACCAGCCCGGCATGGGCCAGTAACCGTCTGCCGGAGGCGGAGGGTCCAACCGACGCCCCGCCTCCGGACAGCAACTCTCAGTCCCCGATCACCGTCAGTTCGCCCACCTGCGGCACCGGCATCGCCGCCTTGACCGCCTCGGTATCCAAACCTCCGGCCAGCAGGCAGACCAGCTTGGCGTAGCTGGCCTCCGGGGTCATGTCATAGGCGCCGATCGCTCCCACCGCGCCCAGCCCGGTGGCATAGGCGCCGGGCAGCACCGCGCCGCGCTGCACCTGGGTGTTGTCCATCAGCACGACCCCGGCCTTCACCGCGGCCGACAGGGCGCCGAGGAAGTCCGGGTCGGTCGGGCCGTTGCCTTCGCCGAAGGCCAGCAGCACCGCCCCCTTCACCGCCGGGCTGGTGCCGGTCAGCATCGCCGAGACCGTGCTGGCCCGAATGCCGGGATAGAGCCACAGCACGACGACGGAGAACCCCGCCAGCGCCGCCGGCAGGGCGTCCAGCGCCGCCAGCCGCTTGGCCCGGTTGTCGGGGTCGGCCAGCGAAACGGCCGGGTCCGGCATCGGCAGCCAGTACGGCTCGTTGCGGGCGACGACGCTGCCGACGGTGGCGAGCGGCGGGAAGTTCGGCGAATCGAAGCCGGCGAAGCGGTTGGCGTCGACCTTGGACGACCGGTTGCCGCGCAGCAGCTTGGTGTCGAAATAGACGCAGACCTCCGGCACCGGCAGGGTCCCCGCCACCACGATGGCGCCGACAAGATTGGCCGGCGCGTCGCTCAGCGTGAAGGACAGCGGCACCTGCGACCCGCTGAACACCACCGGCTTCGACAGGCCGGGCAGCAGGAAGGACAGGGCCGACGCGCTGTAGGCCATGCTGTCCGTCCCATGCAGCACGACGAAGCCGTCATACTGGTCATAGACCGACAGCAGCCGCCGGGCGATGGCGACCCAGTCCGCCGGCGTCATGTTGGAGCTGTCGAGCGTACGGTCGAACCAGTCCATGGTCCAACTCAGGTCCGGGTAATCCTGCACCCGATGGTCCGACAGGCCGGGCACCGCCAGCACACGCTTCTCGAATTCGGCACCCGGCACCGGAGCCAGCGCCCCGTCGGGATTGGTCACGCACCCGATGGTGCCCCCGGTATACAGCACATAAACCCGCGACATCGCCCGTTCCTCCCGGCTTTTTTGTCGGCGGCAGGATAGGCTGCCGCCCGCCTATTTCTCAAGGCACAGCCGCCCGGCGGCAACCGGCAGCGGCCGGCGGGTCGAGACCGGCGCCGGCTCCGCAACCATGACGGCATTGCGCACCGGCGTGGGCACGGCGGCCGGCACCGGATTGTAGGCAAGGCGGAAGCGCCGCGGCTCCGGCACCGCCGGGGTTGGGGCGGCGGGTGGGGCGATGCGGGCGGCTCCGAGAACCACGCTGGTCCAGGCGGCGAACAGCGACATGATCGGACACTCCAAGGGGTTCGGAGTCCGACAATGGGGCGGGCGCCATTCCCTTGGAAACGAATAGGCATTATGTTGTCATCACGATTCCTAATGACCGCGCCGTTGCGGACTGCCGGGCGCTCTGTTTGAATAAGCGGCAACTTCCGGTTCCCCACCATGCCCGCCAATCTCGACACCGACCTGCTGCGCGCCTTCGTCGCCGTCGCCGACAGCGCCAGCTTCACCCGCGCCGGCGAAAGGCTGGGCCGCACCCAGGCGGCAGTCAGCCAGCAGGTGCGCCGGCTGGAGGACACAGTGGGCAAGCGCGTGTTCGAACGCGACACCCACGGCGTGCGCATGACCCGCGACGGCGAGGTGCTGCTGGCCTATGCGCGGCGCATGCTGACCCTGAACGACGAGGTGCTGGCCCTGATGCACCGCAGCCCGACGGTGGCCAGCGTCCGCATCGGCACGCCCGACGATTACGCCACCATGCTGCTGCCGGAAATCCTGGCCCGATTCAACGCCGCCTATCCCGAGGTGATGGTCGAGGTCATCTGCGACAACAGCCCCGATCTGGTGGCGGAGATCGACAAGGGCCGCTACGACCTCGCCCTCGTCACCCGCCATGCCGGCGAGGCCGGCGGCGAGCTGGTGCGGCGGGAGCCGGTGGCCTGGGTCGCCCCGCCGCTCGACCCTGTTCCGCCGTCGGGGCCCCCTCCGGGACATTGCCCGGTGGAAAGCCTTGATCCTCTGCCTCTGGCCCTGTTCCCCAAGGGCTGCGTCGTGCGCGACCTCGCCGTCGCCGCGCTCGACGGCATCGGCCGCGATTGGCGCGTCGCCTTCACCAGCAAGAGCGTCGTCGCCGTCCATGGCGCGGTGATGGGCGGGCTGGGGGTGACGGCGATGGAGGCCTGCACCGTCCCGCCCAGCCTGCGCCGCATCGGCGCGGCGGAGGGGTTTCCCGACCTGCCGGACGTCGACATCGCCCTGCACCGCGCCCGCGGCACGGCGCCCAAGCCGGTGCGGCTGCTGGCCGACGCCATCCACGACCTCGTCGGCCGGGAAATGCTGGGCCGTCGGAAGCCGGACCCGGTGTCCGCGAAGGAAGCCGCCCAATGACCGCCGCGTCCCCACTCCGCCCGCTGCTTCCGGTGCTCGCCGCCCTCCTCGCCTGTGCCGGAATCGCTGCGTCCCCCTCGCCGGCGTGGGCGCAGAGCCCCGTCGCCATCGGCGCTCCCCTGACCGGCGAAGTGGTGCTGAACCGCGACATCGAGGTGCGGATCGGCCCCAGCGAGGACGCGCGCATCGTCATGACGCTGAAGCAGGGCAAGGCGCTGAACGCGCTCGGCACGCCCCGCGGCACCTATTGGACGGAGGTCGCCATCGGCGGCCAGCCCATCGGCTATGTTCCCGCCGATTCGCTGGACCCGGCGCTGATGGTCACTGGCCGGCCGGCCATCGGCGGCGAGGGACCGCGGGCGCACAAGCCCGCCGGGCCAGCCAAACCCGACTCCGGCAAGCCGTCGACGGACGCTGCGCCGCCCCACCGCAGCGCCGCCGTCGTGCCGCGCGCAGCCTGGGACAAGGCGGCCCAGACTCCGGCGGAGGGGTATGTCGTCGCCGCCGGCCCGATCTCCGCCACCGAGATCCTGAGCAACCGCAAGCGGCGCCACTTCACCCTGCGCCAGGGCGACGTGGTGGCGCTGATCGGTGCCGCGAACGGCGAGGCGACGCTGGCCCTGCCCGCCGGCACCCGCGCGCTGGCGCCGGTCCAGGGTCTGGTCGGGGTGGTGGCGCCCTATCCGCTGCCGGGCATGCCGCCGGTGGAGCCGGGCATGCTCTACGGCATCAAGCTGGGCGAATATGTCAGCTACGCCGAGGGGCTGCGCGCCTGGAAGGAGTTCACCGCCGGGCCGGGCAGTGCCTATCGCGACCTGCCGCCGATGGTCTGGCCGGTGTTCCGCAAGGGCCGCCTGCTGTACGAGGTCGGGGTGGCCCCCTTCACCCGCTTGCAGGTCGACACCGCCTGCGGCACGTTGGCGCAACGCGGACTCGATTGTACGGTGATCGAGCTGGATACGTTCTGATAGTTTGCACAAATGGGCCGGCCACGCCCACCCTCATGACCCTTTCGCGATTGAAGAGCCATGACCGACGCCGACCCGACTGGACCACAGGACGAGGCCCGAACCGATCCGGCACCGGAAAGCGGTGACGAGGATCTGGTGTTCCTCGACGATTCCGCCCCGGAGGGGGAGCAGGGTGCGGAGGAGCCGCCCGGCAGCCGCTGGACCATGCTGATTGTCGACGACGAGCCGGAGGTCCATGCGATCACCAAGCTCGTCCTGTCCGATTTCGCCTACAAGGGACGCAAGGCCCGGTTCCTGTCCGCCCATTCGGCGGCGGAGGCGCGGCGGATCCTGGCGCGGGAAAGCGACATCGCGCTGATCCTGCTCGACGTGGTGATGGAGACGGAGGATGCCGGCCTGCGGCTGGTCCACCACATCCGCGAGGAGCTGCGCAACCGCAATGTCCGCATCATCCTGCGCACCGGCCAGCCTGGGCAGGCGCCGGAACGGGCGGTGATCCTCGATTACGACATCAACGACTACAAGGCGAAGACCCAGCTGACCGCCCAGCAGCTGTTCACCACCACGGTCGCGGCGCTGCGCTCCTACGAGGACATCGTAACGATCGACGCCAACCGCCGTGGCCTGGAGAAGATCATCGAGGCGTCGTCGTCGCTGTTCCGCGCCCGCTCGATGAAGCTGTTCGCGGCGGGCGTGCTGACCCAGCTGTCGGGCCTGCTGGGGGTGGGGCCGGACGCCATCCTCTGCATGCAGCGCGGCGGCGCCGGCGCGGCGGGCTGCACCCCGCCGGGATGCGCCCCATCCGGATGTACCACCGGCCTCTATGTGCTGGCCGGATCGGGGCGGTATGAGGCGCTGATCAACGAGCCCGCCGCCGGCCATGTCGACCCGGCGGTGCTGGAAACGGTGACCGCCTGCCTGGAACAGCAGGCGCATGTCTACGCCGGCGACCATTGCACGCTCTACATCCGCACGCCCAACGACCGCGAGACGGTGGTCTATCTGCGCTCCAACCGGCCGCTTTCGGAGCTGGACCGCAGGCTGATCGAAGTGTTCTGCGGCAAGATCTCCGTCGGCTTCGACAACCTGCACCATTACGAGCAGCTCTACCGCGCCCAGCAGGGCACGCTGGCGGCGCTGGCCGATCTGACGGAACGCGGCCGCGGCGCACTGGGCACGGACGGCGCGGCAGCGGAGATGACGGCCGGAATGACGACTGAAATGGCTGGGGGCAGCCGCTTCAGCCGCTCGCTGCGCATCGCCGCGATCACCGAACGGATCGCCCGCCACCTGCATGCCAACGGCCTGTTCCCCGAGTCGCTGGACGAGTCGACGCTGGAGACCATCGGACTTGCCGCCATTCTGCATGACATCGGCAATGCCGCGGTCGATCCGGACATCCTGTCGAAGCCCGGCCCGCTCGATCCGGCGGAACGCAGCGCCATGCAGACCCACACGCTGGCCGGCGCCGCCCTGCTGCACCAGGCCAGCCATCTGGCCGACGGTCCGACCCATCTGCATCTGGGAGCGGCGGTGGCACGCTGGCATCACGAGAATTGGGACGGCACCGGCTATCCCGACGGCCGCACCGGGGTGGCGATCCCGCTGTGCGCCCGCATCGTCGCGGTCGCCGACGCCTATGACGCGATGACGCGCGACCGTCCCTATCGTCCGGCGCTGGACCACGCTCACGCCGTGGAGGAAATCCGGCGGCTGGCCGGCCTGCGCTACGATCCGGCGGTGGTCGATGCCTTCCTCGCCGTGCTGCCGGAAATCGACCGGCCCGGTTCCGGGACAGGTCCGGCGGCCTGACGGGCGGCTTGGCAGGCTGGTTGCCGCAACCCTACCCCCGCCCCCTTTTTCATCGTCCTGCCGGCTGCTGTCCTACCGGCTGCAAAGCGCCTCGACCGCCTCGCGCAGCGGCCCGACCTGCACCGGCTTCAGCAGCAGCTGGCAGCCCAGAAGTTCGGCCTCGTCACGCCGTTCGGGCGTGCTGTCGCCAGTCAGGATGATCGCCGGGATCTGCTGCCCGGTTTCGGCACGGACGCGCTCCACCACCTCCCGCCCGGTACGGCCGGCAGGCAGGTAATGGTCGGCGATGATCAGGTTCGGCGCCCGGTCCAGACCGCCGAGCTGAGCCTCCAGCGCGGCGGCGCTCAGTGCCTTCACGACCTCGTACCCCCAGCCGTCCAGCAGGATTGCCAGACCCTCGACAATCGAGCGGTCATCGTCGACCACCAGGATCAGTGGCCTGACGGACTCCGGTTTGGTTGCCTGACTGTCTGTAGGATCAGCCATTGATTTCTCCCGCTCCGTCGCTTGCACCAAATTGGCCATCGGGAATGCCAAGGCAATGCAAGCGCCGCCTGTGGCCTAACCGTGACATCGGACGCATCATGGGCTTACCAGGGGCAAACAATCCCAAAGCCCAATCCTCCCATAGAACATTGCACCGCCGTCAAACACTGAATTGCAACAATCGTCATCAGGATTTTCCCTTAGCGAATGCACTCAAGACTCTTCAATCAGCGATTCATCATATGATTGGGCAATCGGCGGATGGGAAAGACCCTTACGTGACTCCTTCGGCGAGGACAAAAAAAGAGCCCCCGTCGAAACGGAGGCTCTTTATCTTAAACAGCAGAAACTTCAACCTTTGAGGGATTTTCTCAGGCCCGGAGATTTCCACCGGTCGCCTTGACCACCGCCGCAACGATTTTCTGACCGACTGCTTCGATCGCCTCATCGGTCAGGGTTGCGCTGGTCGGCTGGTAGGTGACCGACACGGCGACGGACTTGCGCCCCTCGCCCACGCCCGGCCCCTCATAGACGTCGAACACCGCGACATCCTTGACCAGCGCCTTGTCGGCGCCCTTCACGGCGCGCAGGATCTTGTCGGCCTCCACCTTGCGGTCGACGACGAAGGCGAAATCGCGCTCCACCGGCTGGAAGGCGGAGAGCTGGACCATCGGCTTGGCGGTGCCGCCCTTCTTCTTGGGCAGCGGCACCGCGTCCAGCATCACCTCGAAGCCGACGACCGGCCCCTTGACGCCCAACGTCTCCAGCACCGACGGATGGATCTCGCCGAAGCGGGCCATCACGGTGGGGCCGAGTCGCAGCACGCCGGAACGGCCGGGATGATACCAGCCCGGCGCGTCGGTGGTGACCTGCAGGTTGCCGGCGGGGGCGCCGACCGACTCCAGAACCGCCAGCGCGTCGGCCTTGGCGTCGAACACGTCGACTCCACGCGCCTTCTCCGCCCAGTGGCGCGGCACCGCCGCCCCGGCGCGGATGCCGGCGGCGACCGTATCCTGCCCGTCCGGCGCCGGGCTGCGGAAGGCGGCACCGACCTCGAACAGCCGCACGTCGGCGAAGCCGCGGTCGGCATTGCGGCCGGCGGCCTGGATCAGGTTGGGCAGGATCGACGGGCGCATGACGTCCAGGTCGCTGCTGATCGGGTTGACCAGCCGCAGGCCGGGCTCGATGCCGCCGAACAGCTCGGCGACCGGACCAGCCAGGAAGGACCAGGTCACCGCCTCCGACAAGCCGCGGGCGGCCAGCGTCCGCTTGGCCAGCGCGACGCGGCGCTGCTTCAGCGTCAGGGCCGGCCGGGTCAGCACCGTCTCGCGCGGCAGCGGCGTCGCCGGGATGGCGTCGAAGCCGTGGACGCGCAGCACCTCCTCGACCAGATCGGCCTCGCCATGGACGTCGGCGCGCCAGGACGGAATGCCGACGCGCAGCCGGTCCTCCTCATCCTCGCCTTCAACGGTGAAGCCCAGATCCATCAGGATCTGCACCTGACGGTCGCGCGGCAGCTCGACGCCGCCCAGCGCAGCGACGCGCCCGGCGCGCAGGGTCAGGCTGCGCTTCCAGTCCGGCTCGGCCCCGGCGACCACCAGTTCCGACGGCTCGCCGCCGCAGAGTTCCAGGATCAGGCGGGTGGCGCGCTCCATGCCGGCGAAGACCGCAGCCGGATCGACGCCGCGCTCGAAGCGATAGCGCGCATCGGAGTCGATGCCCAGCCGGCGGCCGGTCTGTGCCGTGCGCACCGGATCGAACAGCGCGGCCTCGACGAAGACGTTGACGGTCTGCTCGGTGCAGCCGGTCGGCTCGCCGCCGACGATGCCGGCCAGAGCCTCGGCCCGCTCGTCGTCGGCCACCACGGTCATGGCGCCGTCCAACGCGTATTCCTTGCCGTTCAGCGCCGCCAGCGTCTCACCCTCCCGCCCCAGGCGGACGGTGATGTTACCCTTCACCGTGTCGGCGTCGAAGACGTGCAGCGGACGGGCGGCGTCGAAGGTCAGGTAGTTGGTGATGTCGACCAGCGCCGAGATCGGGCGCAGGCCGATGGACACCAGCTTGTCCTGCAGCCACTTCGGCGACGGGCCGTTCTTCACGCCACGGATGTAGCGGCCGACGAACAGCGGGCAAGCCTCGGGCGCGGCGATCCTGACGCCGATCGGGCTGGCGAAGCGGCCCTCCACCGGAGTGGTGTCGAGATGCCCCTCGGTCAGCGGCTTCAGCGTCCCCATCCCGGCTGCGGCAAGGTCGCGGGCGATGCCGCGCACGCCGGCGCAGTCGGCGCGGTCGGGCGTCAGGTTGATGTCGATGACCGGATCGTTCAGCCCGGCATAGTCGGCGAAGGCGGCACCGACGGGGGCGTCGTCCGGCAGCTCGATGATGCCCTCATGCTCGTCGGACAGCTTCAGCTCGCGCTTGGAGCACATCATCCCGTTCGACTCGACGCCGCGGATGACGCCCTTCTTCAGCGTGATGTCGGAGCCAGGCACATAGGTCCCCTCCGGCGCGAAAACGCCCTTCATGCCGGCGCGCGCGTTCGGCGCGCCGCAGACGACCTGCAGGGTGCCGGCGCCGGTATCGACCATCAGCACGCGCAGCTTGTCGGCGTCCGGATGCTTCTCGGCCGAGACGACATGGGCGACGCGGAAGGGCGCCAGCTCCTTCGACCGGTCATGGACGCCTTCCACCTCGAGCCCGAGGGCGGTCAGCTTCTCCGTGATCTGGTCGAGCGAGGCGTCGGTCTCCAGATGGTCCTTCAGCCAGGACAGCGTGAACTTCATGGGAGCGGGTCCGTGATGCGGTGATTGTCTGGCGGGCAGAAAGGGGCGACCGGAAGAGGGCGAGGGTCACTCGGCCGCGGCGGATTGGGCGAAGGGGTTGTCGGTCGGGTGGGCCTCGAACCAAAGGGCGTCGGCGT
The DNA here is from genome assembly GCA_965650625.1 of uncultured Azospirillum sp. Classification (GTDB taxonomy): domain Bacteria; phylum Pseudomonadota; class Alphaproteobacteria; order Azospirillales; family Azospirillaceae; genus Azospirillum. The sequence goes on from CBFGPE010000066.1 coordinate 15,140, forward strand.
CCAGGTCCAGTTCACCCGGCCAGGACAGGGACCGGCCGCGCGGGCCGACCGTGACGGCGGCGAACAGGGCCGGGTCTGACAGCGCCGCGAACACGCCGCCGCGGGCGATCAGGGGGGCCATGTCGACGCTGGTCTCGGCACCGCCGACCCACCGCAGCGCAACCCGCCGTCCATCCGGAAGCGGTGTGGCGCTTTCGATTCGGTTCTTCAGCAAACCCGGCATGCTTTCCTCCAATCGCGCCCCGTCACAGGCGGTCCTGTCATAGGCGATCCGGCGCCACATGACTGCGGCACTTGACCCAGTTCAGCGCCAGATCGGCCTGCCTCGTCCGTGCCCATTCCGTGACGCGGCGCAGGATCCGGCCCGGCACATCCCCTTCGATCAACGCCAGATCCGCAACGCGGATCAGCGCTTCGCAATCACCGTATTCGATATGGAAATGGGGCGGATCACGATCCTGATAATACATCAGGATCTTGATCCCGTCGAATTCGGCGATGGTCGGCATCGCCTCAGCGCGTCAGGCCGTGGGCGATGTTGGGGATGTCGAGCGGCACGAAGCCGTAATGCTTCAGCCAGCGCAGGTCGGCTTCGAAGAAGGTGCGCAGGTCGGGGATGCCGTATTTCAGCATGGCGACGCGCTCCACCCCCATGCCGAAAGCAAAGCCCTGATACTTGGTGCTGTCGATGCCACAGGCTTCCAGCACGTTGGGGTGGACCATGCCGCAGCCGAGGATCTCCAGCCAGTCGCCGAAATTGCCCAGCTTCAGCTCACCGCCCTTGCGCGAGCAGCCGATATCGACCTCCGCCGACGGTTCGGTGAAGGGGAAGAAGCTGGGGCGGAAGCGCAGCGGCAGGTCGTCCACGTCGAAGAAGGCGCGGCAGAACTCCACGAGGCAGCCCTTCAGGTGCCCCATGTTGGTCGCCTCGTCGATGACCAGCCCCTCGATCTGGTGGAACATCGGGGTGTGGGTCATGTCGTAGTCGGAGCGGTAGGTCCGCCCCGGCGCTATGATGCGGATCGGCGGCTTGTTGTTCAGCATGGTGCGGACCTGCACCGGGCTGGTGTGGGTGCGCAGCAGCATCTTCTTATCGCCGGCGTCGGGCAGATAGAAGGTGTCGTGCATGTCGCGCGCCGGGTGGCCGGGCGGGAAGTTCAGGGCGGTGAAGTTGTGGAAATCGTCCTCGATGTCCGGCCCTTCGGCGACCGAGAAGCCCATCTCGGCGAAGATGGCGACCATCTCGTCCATCGTCTGGCTGATCGGGTGGATGCGCCCTTCGGTTTCCGGGCGGACCGGCAGGGTCACGTCGACCCGTTCGGCCTCAAGCCGCGCCTTCAGGTGGGCGGCGGCGAGGTCGGCCTTGCGCGCGTCTATGGCGGCGGCGATCTCGTCCTTCAGCGCGTTCAGCGCCTGACCGCGCTCTTTGCGCTCGTCGGGGGTGAGGTTCCCCAGCTCCTTCATGAAGCCGGTGATGCGCCCCTTCTTGCCGAGCGCGGAGACCCGCACCTCGTCCAGCGCCGAAAGGTCGGCGGCGGCGTTGACCTGCGACAGAAGTTCGTCTTTCAGCGCGTCGAGCATGGCGGTTCCCGGCAAGCGTGGGGAAAAATCGGTGCAAACAGAAAAAGGGAGCCGGCCCAGCGGCCCGGCTCCCTTCTCTTACAACTGACGCCGTGACGGCAAGCGTTCCCTAAAGCGGGAAGCGCGAAGCGCGTTACGCGGCGGCCTTGGAGGCGAGCGCGGCTTGGGCCTTGTCCACCAGGGTCTTAAAGGCCTCCGGCTCGCGCGCGGCCAGATCGGACAGGACCTTGCGGTCGATCTCGATGCCGGCCAGCTTGATGCCGTTGATGAAGCGCGAATAGGTCAGGCCGTACTGACGGACACCGGCGTTGATGCGCTGGATCCACAGGCCGCGGAAATCGCGCTTCTTATTGCGACGGTCGCGGTAGGCGTAACGAAGCGCCTTTTCGACCTTCTCGATCGCAATGCGGAAATTCTTGGAATTGCGACCCCGGTAGCCCTTGGCGAGCTTCAGGATCTTGCGGTGACGGGCGTGCGTCGTGACGCCGCGCTTAACACGAGCCATGGTTCAGTCCTTCCGAATTCTATGATGTGCCGAGATCAGGCGTTGCGCAGCCAGTTCTTCAGCACCGTGCGGGCGTTGGAGTCGCACAGGGTCATCATGCCGCGCGCGTTGCGCTTCATGTTCGGGGACTTCTGTTCCAGGCAGTGGCGCTTGTAGGCGGCCTGAGCGCGGACCTTACCCGTGGCGGTCACCTTGAAGCGCTTCTTGGCGCCGCTCTTCGTCTTCAGCTTGGGCATTTTCGTTTCCTAGAGGGAAATGAGGCGGAATTTCCAGCGGACGGTTGGGCATGCCCTGAGCCATACGGCCCAGCCTCGCCGCCCGTGGAAGGATGGGCTTATACGCGCGGGGGCGGTGGGATGCAAGGGGGATGTGGGGAGGAGCGGCCGGGTGAGAGGTAAGGCAAGGATCGGGAACCGCATGGTTTTCCGGCTCCCCTCCTCACCACCCCGTCCTCGTGCTAGGATTTTGCGCCTAACCACTTGAGGGGAAGCGCCAGATGGAACATCACCGGAAAAGTGTTTCACCCTGTTCCATCCCGCATCGAACCGCCGACACTCCGCCCAGCCGCGCCCGATGGAACAATCTCCGAAACCTGTTCCACGATGTTCCATCGGCCGCTTCCCCCGACCTGCACTCCCATCCGCCCTACGCCATTCGCCGCAGCGCTTGCCGCATTGCACGCCCCCGCTGGCGCATGGCCCCTGCGCGCGCTATCTTCCCGGCCATGAGCGACCGCACCCCCCCATCCTCCGCCGATCCGCAAAAGCCCGCGTCCGGTGCCGCCCCCTCCGGTGCCCCCACATCCGGCGCCGAAGGCAACTGGTTCGGCTTCACCCCCGTCGATCCGTCCGCCAAGTCCGGGCTGGTCCGCGCCGTCTTCGACAGCGTGGCGACCAACTATGACCTGATGAACGACCTGATGTCGGGCGGCATCCATCGGCTGTGGAAGGACACGCTGATGGAGATGGTGGCGCCCAAGCCGGACATGACCCTGCTGGACGTGGCCGGCGGCACCGGCGACATCGCCTTCCGCTTCCTGAAGAAGGGCGGCGGGGCGGCGGTGGTCTGCGACATCACCGAGGCGATGGTCCGGGTCGGCCGCGACCGCGCCATCGACCGCAACATCCTGTCCGGCGTGCAATGGACGGTCGGCGACGCGGAAAAGCTGCCGATCGCCTCGCGCTCGGTCGACGCCTACACCATCGCCTTCGGCCTGCGCAACGTCACCCGCATCGACGAGGCGATCAAGGAGGCGCACCGCGTCCTAAAGCCCGGCGGCAAGTTCTATTGCCTGGAATTCAGCCACGTCGTCCTGCCGGTGCTGCGCGAGCTGTACGACGTCTATTCCTTCCAGGTGCTGCCCTTCATGGGCCGCGTGGTGGCGAAGGACGAGGCGAGCTACCGCTATCTGGCCGAGAGCATCCGCCGCTTCCCGCAGCAGGCCGATCTGGCCAAACGGATTGAGGCCGCCGGATTCGGCGCCGTGCGCGTGCGCAACCTGTCGGGCGGAATCGCCGCCATCCATTCCGGCTGGCGGATTTAAGCTCCCGTGTTTCGAATCCTGCGCAACCTGATCCGGATGGCCGTGATCGGCCGGACGGTCGCCCGTCACGACGCCCTGCCCACCAGCCTCCTCGGCACCGCCCCCGGCCTGCTCTGGCTGTGGCGCCGCATCGCCCGCAAGGACGTGCCCGGCCGCGAGGGCGAGCGGCTGGCCCGTGCGCTGGCCGAACTCGGGCCCACCTACATCAAGCTGGGACAGCTTCTGTCCACCCGCTCCGATCTGGTCGGCGAGCGGATGGCCGTCGATCTGGCCGAGTTGCAGGACAAGCTGCCGCCCTTCCCCGCCCATCAGGCCCGCGCCATCATCGAGGCGGAGTTCGGCCAGCCGGTCCATGCCCTGTTCCAGAGCTTCGACGACAAGCCGGTCGCCGCCGCCTCCATCGCCCAGGTGCATTTCGCCGTCACCGCCGACGGGCAGGAGGTGGCGGTCAAGGTGCTGCGTCCGGGGATCGAGCAGGCCTTCGAACGCGACATCGACCTGTTCTACCGGCTGGCGGCGCTCGCCCAATGGGTGCTGCCCCGGCTGAAGCGGCTGCGGCTGACTGAAATCGTCGACACCTTCGCCCGCACCTCCCGCCTGGAGATGGATTTGCGGATGGAGGCGGCCGCCGCGTCGGAGCTGGCGTCGAACTTCAAGGACGATGACACCTTCAACGTGCCGAAGGTCGATTGGGAGCGCACCGGCGGCCGGGTGCTGACGCTGGAGCGCATCCGCGGCTTCAAGGTGGACGAGCCGGCCCGCATCTCCGCCGCCGGTTTCAACCGCGACGAGATCCTGGCGATGGCCTCGGCCAGCTTCTTCAACCAGGTCTTCCGCGACGGCTTCTTCCACGCCGACCTGCATCCCGGCAACCTGTTCATCAACGAACAGGGCACCATCACCGCCGTCGATTTCGGCATCATGGGCCGGCTGGACCGCGAGACGCGCTATTACCTCGCGGACATGCTGATCGGCTTCCTGACCGGCGACTACCGCCGCGTCGCCATCGTGCATTTCGAGGCCGGCTACGTCCCGCGCCACCAGTCGATCGAGATCTTCACCCAGGCCTGCCGCGCCATCGGCGAGCCCTTGCAGAACAAGCCGCTGGCCGACATCTCGGTCGGCCGCCTGCTGGCCCAGCTGTTCGCCGTCACCGAACAGTTCGAGATGGAGACCCAGCCGCAGCTGCTCCTCCTGCAAAAGAGCATGCTGACGGCCGAGGGCGTCGGCCGCCTGCTGAACCCCAACATCAACATGTGGGAGCTGGCCCGGCCGCTGATCGAGGAGTGGATGCGCGAGAATCGAGGGCCGGAGGCGCAGTTCATCAACGATGCCGGCGCCATCCTGTCCACCGTCCGCCGCATCCCCGCCCTGGTCAGCGAAGCCGAGCGGGTGACCCGCGACATCGCGGAAGGCGGTGTGCGCCTGCACCCGCAGACCGTCCGCCAGATGCTGAACGGCTGGGAAACCCGCCGCCGCTCGGACCGCGCCGCCCTGTGGGTGATCGCGGCCCTGCTGGCGGTGATCGCCGTCCAGATGCTGTAAACTCAATACCCCCGGCTGCGGTCCACCAGATTGGGCAGCGGCCGGCCCTCGCGCAGGGCCTTCACCGCGTCGGCCACCTGCACGGCGCAGCGGGACGGGTGGGTGATCCCGGCGACATGGGGGGTAATGCGGACCTTCGGATGACGCCAGAGCGGATGGTCGGCCGGCAGCGGCTCCGTCGCGAAGACGTCCAGGCTGGCGCCGTGCAGATGCCCGCTCTCCAGCGCGTCGAGCAGGTCCGACTCGACCAGATGCCCGCCGCGGGCGGCGTTGATCACCACCGCCCCCTTGGGCAAGGCGGCGAACAGGTCGGCATTCATGATGCCGCGGGTCTCGTTGGTCAGCGGCAGCAGGCAAACCAGAAAATCGCACTGCGGCAGCATCGCCGCCAGCCCGTCGGGACCGGAAAAGCTCTCCACCCCCTCGATGCTCTTCGGGCTGCGGCTCCAGCCCATCAGGCGGTATTCCAGGGTCCGCAGCGTGCGGGCCGACGCCGCCCCCAGCTCGCCCAACCCCAGGAAGCCGACGGTCACCTCGGAGGCCGGACGATGGTCCCTCTGCTCCCACCGCGCCTCGGCTTGGAGGGCGGCATAGCCGTCCATCAGCCGGTGCCAGTAGAGAACCTGAAAAGCCACATAGCCGGCCATGTCGACCGTCAGCCCGTCCGCCACCATGCGGACCAGCGGCACGTCGGGCAGGGTCGGATCCTCCAGAATCGGCTCCACCCCGGCGCCTAGCGAGACGATCAGCTTCAGGTTGGGCAGCGTCGCCAGCATGCCGGCCGGCGGCTTCCACACCACCGCCACCTCGATGTCGGCGGCGTCGCCGGTCTCGGGCCAGACGCGCATCTCCACGCCGGGAAGATGGCGGGCGATTTCCCGGCGCCAATCCTCGGCGCTGTCGCTGGCGGAGCAGAACAGAAGCGTCACGGCCGAACCCCTGCTATCAAGAGATCATGTTGGGGTGCGAACGATAGCGCCTTTCCCGAACCGCGCAAGGAAGCAAGCCCGTGCCGCGCCTGATCCTGCTGAACAAGCCCTATGGCGTGCTGCCGCAATTCACCGACGACCAGGGTCGTCCGACCCTGGCGGAACTGGTGCCGGTGAAGGGTGTCTATGCCGCCGGCCGGCTCGACCGCGACAGCGAGGGGCTGCTGGCGCTGAGCGACGATGGCCCGTTGATCGCCCGCATCGCCTCGCCCGCCAACAAGATGCCCAAGACTTACTGGGTGCAGGTGGAGGGTATCCCGACCGACGGAGCGCTGGAGGCTCTGCGCCGCGGCGTCACGCTGAAGGACGGCCCCACCCTGCCGGCCGAGGTGCGGCGGATGGAGGAACCGGAGTCGCTGTGGCCGCGCGATCCGCCTGTGCGCTACCGCGCCGCCATCCCGACCAGCTGGATCGCGCTGACCATCCGCGAGGGACGCAACCGGCAGGTCCGCCGCATGACCGCGGCGGTCGGCTTCCCCACCCTGCGGCTGATCCGCTGGGCGATCGGCGACTGGACATTGGACGGGCTGGCGCCGGGGCAGTGGCGGGAGGTCCCCCAACCGCCCGCGACACCCGGCAAAGGGCCAAAGGCCCCGGCACCAACCGGTAAGCGCGACCCCGTCAGGCCGCGCCGAACAGTTGCTCCTCGCTCAGCGCCATCACGCTCGCGGAGCCGTTGACGACGGTCGCCCGCAGCGCCGCCGCCTTCGGCAGCACATGGGTGGCGTAGAAGCGGGCGGTCAGCGGCTTGGCCGACAGGAAGGCGGTGTCGGCATCGCCCTCCGCCAGCCGTTCCGCCGCCACCTTGGCGGCGCGGGCAAGCTGCCAGCCGCCGGCGACGACACCCATCAGCTCCAGCAGCGTCACCGACGCGGCGGCCGGCAGGCGCGGGTCCTGCTTCGCCACGCTCAGCACCCAGGCCACCGCCTGCTTGGCCTCATGCACCGCCGCGACCAGCTCGGCGCCGGTGACGCGCAGCGACTCGTCGGCATGGCCGGACAGCTCGCCGCCCAACGCCGCGATCTCGTCCAGCAGACCGTTGGCGGTCGCCCCGCCGTCGCGCAGGATCTTGCGGTTGATCAGGTCGTTGGCCTGGATGGCGGTCGTGCCTTCATAGATCGTGGTGATGCGGGCGTCGCGCAGATGCTGGGCGGCGCCGGTCTCCTCGATGAAGCCCATGCCGCCATGGACCTGCACGCCGTCCGACGCCAACTGCTGCCCGGTCTCGGTGCACCAGCCCTTGGCGATGGGGGTCAGCAGGTCGACCAGCATGGCGGCCCGGCCGCGCGCCGCCTCGTCGGCATGGTGGTGTGCCACGTCGACCGCGGCGGCGGCGGTGTAGAGGACGCCGCGCATCGCCTCGATCCGCGCCTTCATGCCCATCAGCAGGCGGCGGACGTCGGGATGGTTGACGATGCCCTTCGACTGGCCCTCGGCCCAGCCCAGCGGCTTGCCCTGCACGCGGTCGCGGGCATAGGCCAGCGCCTGCTGGTAGGCGCGCTCGGCGATCGACAGGCCCTGCATGGCGACGTTCAGCCGGGCGTGGTTCATCATGGCGAACATGTATTCCAGGCCGCGGTTCGGCTCGCCCACCAGGAAGCCGGTCGCCCCGCCCTCGTCGCCGAAGGACAGAACGGCGGTCGGGCTGCCGTGGATGCCCAGCTTGTGCTCCAGCGACACGCACTTCACCTGATTGCGGGCGCCCAGGCTGCCGTCGGCATTGACCAGGAATTTCGGCACGACGAACAGGCTGATGCCCTTCACGCCCGGAGGCGCATTGGGCAGCCGGGCCAGCACCAGATGGACGATGTTCTCCGTCAGGTCATGGTCGCCATAGGTGATGAAGATCTTCTGGCCGCTGACGAGGTAATGGTCGCCGTTCGGCACCGCGCGCGACCGCGTGGCGGCGAGGTCCGACCCCGCCTGCGGCTCGGTGATGTTCATGGTGCCGGTCCACTCGCCCGAGATCATCTTGGGCAAATAGATGTCCTTCAGCGCGTCCGAGCCATAAAGCCGCACCGCATTCACCGCCCCCTGCGTCAGCATCGGGCAGAGCGCGAAGGCCATGTTGGCGGAATGCCACATCTCCTGCACGGCGGTGTTCAGCAGGTTGGGCAGCCCCATGCCGCCGCGCGTGGGATCGAAGGGCAGCCCGTTCCAGCCGCCCTCCACCAGTGCCTGCCACGCCGCCCCCCAGCCCTCCGCCGTGCGGGCGATGCCGTCGGCGCCGAGCTTGGCACCCTGGACATCACCGATGCGGTTCAGCGGGGCCAGGATGTTCTCGGCGATCTTCGCCGCCTCGCCCAGGATGCTGTCCACCATGTCGGGGCTGGCATCCTCGAAGCCCGGCAGAGCCGCCACGTCGGCCATGCCGGCGAGGTGGTCGAGGACGAAGCGGATCTCTTTCAGCGGCGGGGTATAGGGGATCGCGGCGGCGGTCATGGGGGACCTCTTCGGGGGAACGGAGGAAATGAACGGGATCAGACGGCCTGCTGCAGCTCCGGCAGCGCCTTGAACAGGTCGGCGACGAGGCCGTAGTCGGCGACCTGGAAGATCGGCGCCTCCTCGTCCTTGTTGATCGCGACGATCACCTTGCTGTCCTTCATGCCGGCCAGATGCTGGATGGCGCCCGAGATGCCGACGGCGACATACAGCTCCGGCGCCACGATCTTGCCGGTCTGGCCGACCTGATAGTCGTTCGGCACGAAGCCGGCATCGACCGCAGCGCGGCTGGCGCCCACGGCAGCACCCAGCTTGTCGGCGATCGCCTCCAGCAGGTGGAAATTGTCGCCCGACTGCATGCCGCGACCGCCGGAGATGACGATGCGGGCGGAGGTCAGCTCCGGACGCTCCGACTTCGACAGCTCGGCCGAGACGAAGCTCGATAGGGCGGGATCGGCCACGGCGGCGACGCTTTCGACCGGGGCGCCGTTGGTGGCTGCCGCCGCCTCGAAGGCGGTGGTGCGGACGGTGACGACCTTCACCGCATCGGCCGACTGCACGGTGGCGATGGCGTTGCCGGCGTAGATCGGCCGCTCGAAGGTATCGGCGGAAACCACGCCGGTGATGTCGGAGATCATCGCCACGTCGAGCAAGGCCGCGACGCGCGGCAGCACATTCTTGCCGACAGAGGTGGCAGCGGCGAGGACATGGCTGTAGCCGGCGGCGAGCGAGACCAGCAATGCTGCGACCGGCTCGGCCAGCGCGTGCTCGTAAGCGGCATCGTCGGCGAGCAGCACCTTGGCGACGCCGGCCAGCTTGGCGGCCTGCTCCGCGGCCGGTGCGGCGTTGCGGCCCGCGACGAGGAGGTGGACGTCGCCGCCGAGCTTGGCGGCGGCGGTGACCGCATAGGCGGTGGCGGGCTTGAGGCCGGCGTTGTCGTGGTCGGCGAGGATCAGGATGGGCATGGCGGATTCCTCTGTCGGGCGGGCGGGGAGTGCTGACACTTGCCCCCACCCCGACCCTCCCCCGCTCTCGGCGGACCGCAGATCCGTCCGATGCAGGGGAGGGGGCAGGATGCTTGTCGGCGTTCGGCGGCAGTTCCCTCCCCTGCGAAGCGGGGGAGGGTTAGGGTGGGGCACCGGGACAGGCGCCTCCTCAGATCACCCGCGCCTCGTTCTTCAACTTGTCGACCAGGGTGGCGACATCCGGCACCTTGATGCCGGCCTGACGCTTGGCCGGCTCTGCCACCTTCACCGTGGTCAGCCGCGGCATGACATCGACGCCCAGCGCATCCGGAGCGACGGTCTCCAGCGGCTTCTTCTTCGCCTTCATGATGTTCGGCAGCGAGGCATAGCGCGGCTCGTTGAGGCGCAGGTCGGCGGTGACCACCGCCGGCAGCTTAAGCTCAACGGTCTCCAACCCGCCGTCGATCTCGCGCGTCACCGCGACCTTGCCATCAGCGGCGGCGACCTTCGACGCGAAAGTGCCCTGGCCCCAGCCCAGCAGCGCGGCGAGCATCTGGCCGGTCTGGTTGCAATCGTCGTCGATCGCCTGCTTGCCGAGGATGACGAGGCCGGGGGCCTCCTTCTCGACCAGCGCCTTCAAGACCTTGGCGACGGCCAGCGGCTGCGTCTCGACGTCGGTCTGCACCAGGATGGCGCGGTCCGCCCCCATCGCCAGCGCGGTACGAAGCGTCTCCTGCGCCTGGGCCGGGCCGATGGAGACCACGACGATCTCGGTCGCCGTGCCGGCCTCCTTCAGGCGCACGGCTTCCTCGACGGCGATCTCGTCGAAGGGGTTCATCGAGAACTTCACGTTGGACGTCTCGACGCCGGACTGGTCGGTCTTGACCCGGATCTTGACGTTGTAATCGACGACGCGCTTCACGGCGCAGAGGATCTTCATGGCGCGGGTCCCTTTGAAAATGGGCGGCGTGCGGGCATGGCGGGGCGTTGCCCCACTCTCTTCCCCGTTGAACGAAGGAAGGAGAGCGGGGGCCTTGGCCGAAGAGTGGGAAAGGGTCAGGGAGGGGGCAAAGCGCCCCGCCCCTTACAGCCCTTCGGTCTGCTTGCGCAGGACGTATTTCTGGATCTTGCCGGTCGAGGTCTTCGGCAGCGGGCCGAACACCACCGTGCGCGGGCACTTGAAGTGGGCCATGTGCGACCGGCAGAAGGCGATGATGTCGGCCTCGGTCGCGGTGGCGCCGTCCTTCAGGGTGACGAAGGCGCAAGGCGTCTCGCCCCACTTCTCATCGTGGCGGGCAACGACCGCGGCCTCCAGCACCTCGGGGTGCTTGTAGAGCACATCCTCCACCTCGATCGACGAGATGTTCTCGCCGCCGGAGATGATGATGTCCTTCGAGCGGTCCTTAATCTCGACGTAACCGTCCTCATGCCAGACGGCGAGGTCGCCGGTGTGGAACCAGCCGCCGGCGAAGGCCTCTTCGGTCGCCTTGGGGTTCTTCAGATACCCCTTCATGACGTTGTTGCCGCGCATCATGATCTCGCCCATGCTGCGGCCGTCCTTCGGCATCGGCTCCAGCGTGACGGGATCGGCGACGACCACCGCCTCCAGCATCGGGCCGCGCACGCCCTGGCGGGCCTTGATCGCCGCCTTCTCGTCCAGCGACAGGCCGTCCCAGCGGTCATGCCAGACGCAGACCACGGTCGGGCCGTAGCATTCGGTCAGGCCGTAGACATGGGTGACTTCCCAGCCCATGCGCTCCATGCCGGCGATGACGGCGGCGGGCGGGGCGGCGCCGGCGACCATCACCTTCACCTTATGCTCGATGCCCTGCTTCAGCTCGGCCGGCGCATTGTTCAGCATGTTCAGGACGATCGGCGCGCCGCAGAAGTTGGTCACCTTCTCGTCGCGGATCAGCGTCAGCACGGCGTCGGGGCGGACCTGACGCAGGCAGACGGCGGTGCCGGCGGTGACTGCGATGGTCCAGGGGAAGCACCAGCCGTTGCAGTGGAACATCGGCAGCGTCCACAGATACACGGGCGCGTCGCCCATGTTCCAGGACAGCGCGTTCGACACCGCGTTCAGGTAGGCGCCGCGGTGGTGGTAGACGACGCCCTTCGGGTTGCCGGTGGTGCCCGACGTGTAGTTCAGCGCGATGGCCTGCCATTCGTCGGCCGGCAGTGTCCAGGCATACTCGGTGCCGACGTCGCTGATGAAGGCCTCGTAATCGCGGTCGCCGATCAGCTCGCCGCCGGTATAGGTCGGGTCGTCGATGTCCACCACCGGGATGGGCGCGTCGAGCAGGGCCAGCGCCTTCCTGGCGACGCCGGAGAACTCGCGGTCGACGATCAGGATCTTCGCCTCGCCATGCTTCAGGATGAAGGCGATGGCCTCGGCGTCCAGGCGGGTGTTGATGGCGTTCAGCACGGCGCCGGCCAGCGGCACGCCGAAATGCGCTTCGAACAGCTCCGGCGTATTGGCGGCCAGCATGGCGACGGTGTCGCCGGTGCCGATCCCCACATTCGCCAGCGCCGCGGCCAGACGGCGCACGCGGACGAAGGCCTCCGCCCAGGTCCGGCGGACCGGGCCGTGGACGACGGCCAGCCGGTCGGGCCACACCGCGGCGGCGCGCTCCAGGAAGGTCAGCGGCGTCAGGGCGACGAAATTGGCGGCGTTGCGGTCGAGATCGCGCTCGTACGGATTGACGCTGACATCGACTGCGGCGGCAGTTTCACTCATCGGACCGTTCTCCCCAGGGGTTCTTTGTTGCGCGCCGACATTGGGCGCGGCGGTGTTGGAAACAGCCTCTACCAGATCAGCTTTGCGCAACTTTCTCAGGATTATGACCAATTGTTATTGGCGTTGTTTCGCCGTGGCGCGGGGGAGGTGCCCCCGTCATCGCAACCCAATCACCGCAACCACGTCACGTCTCCCGCGAACAGGTAGCCGGCGCCGTAAACGGTCTTGATAAGCCGCGGCGCCCGCGGGTCCTCCTCGATCTTCTTGCGGATGCGCGAGATGCGGACGTCGATGCTGCGGTCATAGGGAAAATCGTCGCGGTCCTGATCGGGGCCCTGCAGATGCTCGCGCGACAGCACGCGCTTGGGCGCCTTCAGCAGCATCAGCAGAAGCGAGGCCTCCGCCGCCGTCAGGCTTTCCTGCCGCCCATCGTCGGCGGCCAGCGTCAGGTTGCCCAGATCGAACACCCAGGGGCCGAAGCGCGCCCGCGCGGTCTCGGCCGGGGCGGCGGCGCTGGACAGCTGTTCGCGGCGGCGGATGGCGCTGTTGACGCGGGCGACCAGTTCGCGCGGCTCGAACGGCTTCACGATATAGTCGTCGGCCCCCAGCTCCAGCCCCAGCACGCGGTCGGAGGTGCCGCCGCGCCCGGACAGGATGATGACGCCGAACCGCACATCCTCCCACAGCTCACGCACCAGGGTCAGGCCGTCCATGTCCGGCAGGCCGAGATCCACCAGGCACAGGTCGGGGGCTTGGCGCAGGATCGCCGCCCGCGCCTCGCGCCCGCTCGCCCAGCAGGACACCTCATAGCCGTAACCCTCCAGCACCTCCGTCACCAGCCGCCGGATGTCGGCCTCGTCCTCGATCACATAGATGCGCTTCTTCTGTCCCACGCGCGTTTCCCCTCGGCACTCGTCGCCCTGATTGTTCCAGGTGCGTTCTGTTTGCCCAACTCTATCAGGCCGGCGCGGGTTCGGCGGCGTGGCCGATGGCCGCCACCAGGTCCCGCTTGTCCCATGGCTTGCGCAGTATGACGGCATCGGCGGGGACGTCGCCATACTCGACCGCGAATCCGCTGACCAGAACCACCCGCATGGCCGGCCGCAGCAGCCGGGCGCGCCGCGCCAGTTCCACCCCCGACAGGCCGGGCATGACGATGTCGGAGACCAGCAGCGACAGCCCGTCGATCTGCTCCACCAGCTCCGCCGCCTCGTCGCCGCTGGCCGCCTCCACCACCGAGAAGCCGAGATCCACCAGCTGCTGGCGCATCACCTGCCGCACGTCGTCATTGTCCTCCGCCACCAGCGCCAGCTGGCCGGACCAGCCACCGGGCTGCGGTTCGGCCGAAGCCGGATCGGCCTCCTGCAGGCGGGGCACCGGCTCGGCGCGCGGCAGCAGCAGGGTGACGGCGGTCCCCTCCCCCGGCCGGCTGTCGATGCGCAGATAGCCGCGCGACTGCTTGACGAAGCCGTAGACCATCGACAGCCCCAGCCCCGACCCGAGAGCCTTCGTCGTGAAGAAAGGCTCCACCGCACGGGCCAGCGCCTCCGGCGTGAAGCCGGTGCCGGTATCGCTGACGCAGATCTCCAGGTAATCGTCGGGCCGCACCGGCTCATCGAAGGACTGGTCGCCCTCCACCCTGCGGATGCCCACCGCGATGTCCAGCCGCCCGCCGCCGGGCATGGCGTCGCGCGCGTTGATGGCGAGGTTGACCAGCGCGTTTTCCAGCTGGGTCTGGTCGGCGATGGTCCAGCACTCCCGCCCCTCCTCCGGCACGCCGATGGCGATGGAGCTGGGGAAGGAGCGGCGCAGCAGCACCGCCATGTCGCGCAGCAGGCCGCACAGCTCGATCGGTTCCGGCTTCAACGGCTGCTGGCGGGAGAAGGCGAGCAGACGGGCGGTGATGTCGGCGCCGCGGCGGCCGGCACGCTGCGCCGGCTCCAGATAGGCATCCAGCCCCTCCACCGAAGCGTAGCGGTCGCGCGCCGCCGACAGGTTGCCGATGATGATCGACAGCAGGTTGTTGAAGTCGTGCGCCAGCCCGCCAGACAGCTGCCCGACCGCCTTCAGCCGCTGCGCCTCCACCAGTTGGCGTTCGGTCTGCTTCTCGTCGGTGATGTCCAGCGTCAGGACGAACAGGCCGGTGACGGCGCCCTCCTCCAGTCCGCCCTCGCCGCGATGCGGGATCAGCGTCGTCTTGGTCACCATCTCGCGGCCGTCGCGCGGGAAGGCATATTCGAAGGTCACCACGTTCCCCGACAGGCAGCGGTCGAGATGGGGACCGAGCACCGCCATGGCGCGCCGGCCGACCACCGCGGCAAGGTCGCGGCCGATCACCTCGGCCTTGTCCCGCCCGACCAGTTCGGCCCAGCGCAGGTTGGCGAAGGTCAGACGGCCGTCGCGGTCCAGCCCGGCGATGCAGGCGGGAATGGCGTCCAGGATCACGCGCTGCCGGGATTCCGCCTCCGCCAGCGCGGCGGTGCGGTCGCGCACCCGGCTGTCCAGCGTGGCGACGGTGTCGCGCAACTGCCGGACCATGCCGTCGAAGGCGGTTCCCAACAGCCCGATCTCGTCGCTGCGGCGGATGCCGCTCTGGGCGTCGAGGTCGCCGGCGCGCACCTGCGCCGCGGTATCGGCCAGACGGCGCAGCGGCCGGACTAGCCGCCCGACCGCGATGTAGCCCAGCAGGCTGCCCGCCGCCATCAGCGCCATGCCGATGGCGAGAATGCGGTTGCCCAGCACCACCGACGACCGCCGCAGCTCGTCCACATAGACCGACGAGGCGATGTACCAGTCGAACCCCTCGAAATGCCGGACCCAGCTGATCTTCTCGTAGGCATAGTTGCCGGGATCGTCGGGCTTGTCCCACAGGTAGGTCAGCGGCACCCCCTTGGCCGCCGCGGCCTTCAAATCCTCGGCGATGGGACGGCCGGTGGCCGAATTCAGCCGGTCGCCGAAGGCCGTGCCCTCGATGTTCGAATTCGGGTGGATGATCATCCGGTTCGCCGAATCGAAGATGTAGAGATAGCCGGTGCGGGCGATGCGCAGCTTGCGCAGGGCCTGGCGCAGATCCTCGATCGCCTCGGCCTTGCGCCGCTCCACCTCGGCATCGACGTCGGCCAGATAGGCGCCGGTGCCGACGATGATGCCGCGCTTCGACAGATCCTTGAAGAAGCTGAGCTTCGGCGCCCGCTCGTCGCCGTTGGGCCGCCACCACGGATAGGTCTGGAACCCCTCCCCCTCGCGCTTGGCGGTGGCGACGATGGTGGGCAGGATGTGGCGGCCCAGATTGTCGCGCAGATCGTCGGACTTCCGCCCCTCATAATCGGGCGACGGGTGGGACAGGATCACCGAGTCGTAGCCGATGGCCCAGACATAGTCGCCGTTGCCGTAGCGAAAGGCGTGCAGCCCCTCCATCGCCTCGCGCCGGGCCTCCTCCATCGTGATCTCGCCGCGGTCGGCGCGGGCATAGACATGCTCGATATAGCCGACCGCCAGTTCCAGCACGTCGCGCAGGCGGGTCTTGTACGACTCCACCGTCGACGTCCGCTGTTCCTCCAGCCCGACGCGGATGCGGCTGACCAGTTCAAACACGTTGTCGAGGATGGTGCGGCTGGCGTCGCGTTCGATCTCGTAAGCCTTCTCTTCGATGAAGGGGACGGAGAAGACATAGGCCGCGGCGGAGAACAGCCCGAGCGAGATCAGGATCGCCGAGAACAGCCGGAGGAACAGGGGCGAGCGGATCATTTTCCGGGCGGGGACGGCAGGATGCGGGGATTAGGGAGTTGCCGTCATCATCCCAGCTTCGCCGCCGCGCCTCAATGCGAATCGGTGGGATTGTTGCCTGAATTGCTCTGAAACAATTCGTCATATTTCCGGGAAATTTGCGAAACAGTGTTTTGTTAGCCGAAAAGCCATAAGCCCAGCCCCATCAATTCGGGTCGGGGCACCACAAGGACGTCCAGCGTCTGGAGGAAACATGCACTCCCCCGCCAACAACCCGGTTTACGAGAGGGTCCGCCGGAACCCCAAATTCCAGGAACTGGTGCGCCAGCGCAGCCGGCTGGCCCTGATCCTGTCGGCCATCGTGCTGGTCGGCTACTACAGCTTCATGATGGTGGTCGCCTTCGCGCCGGAGCTGCTGCACAAGCCGATGTCCGACGAGTCGTCGCTCAGCGTCGGCTTTCCCATCGGGGCGGGGATCATCATCCTGTCCTGGCTGCTGACCGGCGTCTACTCCCACTTCGCCAACGGCCGTTTTCAGGACCTGACCGACGAGATCACGCGGGAGACGCTGCAATGACCGCCCGCCGGATCCTCCTCGCGGCGGCTGCCGCCACCCTGTTCGCCACCCTGTCCGCCGTGCCGGCGCTGGCCGCCGGCGATGTCGGGCAGCTGGAAAAGCAGCCGGTCAACCTGTCGGCCATCGGCATGTTCATCGCCTTCGTGCTGATGACGCTGGGCATCACCTATTGGGCGGCCAGCCGCACCCGCTCCACGTCGGACTTCTACACCGCCGGCGGCGGCATCACCGGGTTCCAGAACGGTCTGGCCATCGCTGGCGACTATATGTCGGCCGCGACGCTGCTCGGCTTGTCGAGCCTGGTGTTCGCCAAGGGCTATGACGGCTTCGTCTACACCATCAGCTTCTTCGTCGGCTGGCCGATCATCCTGTTCCTGCTGGCGGAGCGGCTGCGCAACCTCGGCCACTTCACCTTCGCCGACATCGCCTCCTACCGGCTGGACCAGGGCAAGATCCGCACCTTCGCCGCCATCGGCTCGCTGACGGTGGTGTGCTTCTACCTGATCGTCCAGATGGTCGGCGCCGGCCAGCTGATCAAGCTGCTGTTCGGGCTGGACTACAACGTCGCGGTCGTCGTGGTCGGCGTGCTGATGGTGGTCTACGTCACCTTCGGCGGCATGATCGCCACCACCTGGGTGCAGATCATCAAGGCGGTGCTTCTGCTGGGCGGCGGCATTCTGCTGGCCTTCCTGGCGCTGTCGCGCTTCGGCTTCAGCCTGGAGGCCATCGCCAAGAGCGCCATCGCCGCGCATAAGGACGGCGTCAAGATCATGGGGCCGGGCACGCTGCTGGCCGACCCGGTGTCGGCGGTGTCGCTGTCGCTGGGCCTGCTGTTCGGCACGGCCGCCCTGCCGCACATCATGATGCGCTTCTTCACCGTCCCCAACGCGCGCGAGGCCCGCAAGTCGGTCTTCTACGCCTCGGGCTTCATCGGCTTCTTCTTCCTGATCGTCTGCGTGCTGGGCATGGCGGCGATCACCATCGTCGGCACCGATCCGCAGTTCTTCGAAGGCGGCAAGGTCGGCGGGAAGCTGATCGGCGGCGGCAACATGCCGGTGATGCATCTGGCCAAGGCGCTGGGCGGCGACCTGTTCCTGGGCTTCCTGTCGGCGGTCGCCTTTGCCACCATCCTGGCGGTGGTGTCAGGTCTGGCGCTGGCCGGCGCCTCGGCCATCGCCCACGACCTCTATGCCCGCGTCATCCGCAAGGGCGAAGCGACGGAGCGCGAGGAGATGCGCGTGTCCAAGATCGCGTCGCTGGTGCTGGGCGTGCTGGCCGTGGTGCTGGGCATCGCCTTCGAGAAGCAGAACGTCGCCTTCCTTGTCGGCCTGACCTTCGGCGTCGCGGCGTCGGTGAACTTCCCGGTGCTGATCCTGTCGATGTACTGGAAGGGGCTGACCACCCGCGGCGCGCTGGCGGGCGGCATCGCCGGCCTGATCTCCGCGGTCACGCTGGTGATCCTGTCGAACGCCGTGTGGGTCGTCGTGCTGAACAACCCGAAGCCGATCTTCCCCTACGAGCAGCCGGCCCTGTTCTCGATGATGCTGGCCTTCCTCGTCACCATCATCGTGTCGAAGCTGGACAGCAGCGCGTCGGCCCGTGCCGAGCGCGATGCCTTCGAGGACCAGTTCGTCCGCTCCCAGACCGGCATCGGTGCCGCCGCCGCGGCCAAGCACTGACAGCCTGATATTAAGAGAAAAGCGCCCTTCCCCAGTGTCGGGAAGGGCGCTTTCCTTTTGTCAGCCAGCCGAAACGCTGTTGTCCTTGCGGCGCGACAGTTGCACCTGCCCGTCCAGGCATTTGACGTAGCCGGTCTTGCCCGGCTTCAGCCCATCGAGGATGGTCACCAGCGCCCGCGGGATCGCCGCGAATTCCTTGGAGCCGCGCGACTGGCCGTTGTAGGCGGCGATGTGCTTGCGCACCTCCTCCTTGGACACCGGCTTCCCGTCATTCCCGATCATCTCGTCCGCCTTTCGATCCGCATCAAAGCCGACAGGCCTGATTGCCGACAGGCTTACGCCGGCAATCCTTCCGCCGCAACCGGCGGGCCGACGCGGGACGCCGAGAAGCGGATGGTGGCGGTGGTGCCGCGGCCAGGCTCGCTGTCGATGCACAGGCTTCCACCGTGCAGGCTCATCAGATCGCGGCAGATCGACAGCCCCAGCCCGGTGCCGCCGAACCGTCCGGGGATGCTGCTGTCGGCCTGCTGGAAGGGCTCCAGGATACGGGTCAGCGCCTCGGCCGGAATGCCGATGCCGGTGTCGCGCACGGAGATGGCGATCCCGCCATCCTCTTCCCGCACCGCGCTCACCGTCACCCGGCCGCCGCGCGGGGTGAACTTCACCGCGTTCGACAGCAGGTTCAGCAGCACCTGCCGCAACGCACGCTCGTCGGCCAGCAGGCTGGGCAGGCCGGGGGCGCAGTCGACCGCCAGCAGCACGCCTCCGGCATCGGCCGGCACCGCGGCCAACGCCCGGCAATTCTCGATGGCCACCGCCGGTTCCAGCCAGCTTTCATCCAGCGTGTAGCGCCCGGCCTCCAGCTTCGACATGTCCAGCACATCGTTGATGAGGTCGAGCAGGTGCCGGCCGCTGTTCTGCACATGGCGGGCATAGTCGCGGTAGCGCGGGCTGCCCAGCGGCCCGAACAGCTCGTGCAGCATGATGTCGGAAAAGCCGATGATGGCGTTCAGCGGGGTGCGCAGCTCGTGGCTCATCGTCGCCAGGAAGGCGCTCTTGGCACGGTTGGCGGCCTCCGCCTGATCGAGCGCCGCGGCAAGCCGCGCGGCCGCCTCCACCCGCTCCGTGATATCGCGCGCCTCGACCACCAGCACCGTCACGGCGCCCCGATCGTCGAACACCGGCTTGATCGTCACGTCCATCACGCGGGTCACGCCGTCGGTGACCACGTCGGTCTCATAACGAACGAAGCGGCCCGATGCCGCTTTTTCAATGGATTGACGGAACCCCGCCGCCAGTTCGTCGGTGCGGGCCCAGCCGCGGAACTCCCAGGCGCGGTGCCCGACCAGGGCTTCGGCCGGCAGTCCGGCCAGCGCGCAGGCCGGCTGGTTCAGCGCCAGAACCCGTCCGTCGGGCGACAGCAGCCCCATGATCTGGAAACTGCTGTCGAACAGCGCCTGCGACCGCCGGTCGCTGGCCCGCAACGCCTGCGTCGTCGTCTCCAGCCGTCCGAGTTGCCGCAACGCCAGCATGGCCAGCAGCATCACCACCACCGAAACCGCCGCGGTTTCCAGGACGCGCTTCCAGCGGTCGTTGTACCAGCCGGCCAGCACGTCGTCGGTGCGGATGCGGACATAGACGTACAGCGGCAACCCCGCCACCCGGCGGACCGTGCCGATGCGCTCGCGCCCTTCCGCCGGGTCGAAGCCGGACAGCGTCCGCGCGGCCTCCCCGGCGGGCAGCTGCGGCAGAAACGCGGCGAAGGCGGCGCGGTCCTGATCCAATCTCAGGCCGGTCCGCGAATAGGCCAGGACCGTGCCGTTCTCGCGGTAAAGCAGGATGATGCTGAGCGGCCCAATGGTCTGGCTGGCATAGAGCCGGGTGAAGCGGTCGAGGTCGAGCACCGCCACCGCCACGCCGCTGCCGTCCGCCAGAGGCCGGATCATGGCCGCCCGCCAGCCGCCGTCAGCCGTCTGATATGGCCCGACGAAGGCTGCCGAACCGTCGCGCACCGCGTCGCCAAGCGGAGTTCCGGCGACCGAGG
Organism: uncultured Azospirillum sp.; assembly: GCA_965650625.1. Classification (GTDB taxonomy): domain Bacteria; phylum Pseudomonadota; class Alphaproteobacteria; order Azospirillales; family Azospirillaceae; genus Azospirillum. The sequence continues at coordinate 35,473 of CBFGPE010000066.1, forward strand.
CCGGATTGTCCAGCCCGGCGGCCTGCCGCACCCGCCCTCCCCGCTCCACGATCAGCATGCTCCGAAGCGCCGGTCCGGGGCCGGAGTCCGCGCCCGGCGGTTCTGCCGTGTCGCTCAGCAGATGAGCGGTGATCCGTCCGCTTTCCGCCATCGTGTGCAGCGAATAGCCTGCAACGACCATGACACGGCGGGCATCCTCCTCCAGAAGGATCGACATGTTGACTGTCTGGCGCAGCCCGTCCTGGATCGCCCGGTCTCGCGCGCGGTCAAGGTCGGCGTAGGCGACCAGCCAGAAGCCGGCGATCACCGCCACAAGCAGTCCAATGCGCAACGCGGCGACCGGCGGCAGGGACGATAAGCGCCACCATCTCCCGTGTGCGCCACCGTCCGGTTCGGAGAGATCCGTCAAAGAGAATGGTCCGCCGTATCTGAATTCTGAAACGACGTCAAGCCTGAAAGGCCGGACGCGGCGAACTGTAGCATGCCTATGCGGGACATTTCACGTTCGCATACCCCTGATCCGCGCAGATCCTTCAACGCGGTGCCAGAAGCCCGGTTCGGAAAAGTTTGGCTCGACAAAGCTGCCCGCCCGCGCTTCTCTGCCCAACAATGAAGTGGAGGAGGGTCCGGACCGGCATGCTGCAGGATTTCATCGATGGCCTGTTTCAGGGGCCGTTCTTGGGGCTGATGCTGTTCCAGATCGCCATTGTCTGGCCCTTGTCGCGCATCCTGCGGCGGGCCGGCTTCTCGCCGCTATGGGCCCTGTTCTCGCTGGTTCCGCTCGGGCATGTCGTTCCCATCGGCGTGATGGCGCACAGCCGCTGGCCGGTCCTGCCGGCGCGTCAGGCGCGCAAGGTCAAGGCACGGAGGACGGCATGACTGAGACCGTAATCCATCTGGGCTTTTGGGAACTGCTGATCGGCTCGGTCGTCACGATGTATATGCTGATCGCTGGTGGCTGGGTCCTGGCCAAGGCCGGGCGCAGCCCGCTGTGGATCCTGCTGCTGCTGTTCCCCTACATCAACGTGCTGGCGGTCTGGGTCTTCGCCTTCATGCGCTGGCCCTTCGTCGACCGCGCGCCCAACTCCATCGAACCGGGACCGGCCGACGGGAACTGAGCGCGAAACGGGTTCAGCAACAACAGATTCAGTGATCGTCCTGGATCAGGCGGACGATCACGTCGACGCGGGCGACGCGGGTGCCGACGGGAGCGGCCGGCAGGTTCTGCACCATCACCCGGTCGGCGGGGATGTCCTCCAGCCGGCCGGTGGATTCGACGAAGAAATGGTGGTGGTCGCTGGTGTTGGTGTCGAAATAGGACTTCCCCGCCTCCACCACCACCTCGCGCAGCAGGCCGGCGGCGGTGAACTGGTTCAGCG
>CBFGPE010000067.1:0-35837 GCA_965650625.1 uncultured Azospirillum sp.
CCCGGCCGCGATGATCTTTTTCAAAAAGGCCTGGGTCCACTCATGCGACGGGTTGGTGAAGAGGACGTCGGGCGGCCCCTCCTCCACGATGTTGCCACGGTCGAAGAACAGCACGCGGTCGGCGAAATCGTGGGCGAAGCTCATCTCGTGGGTCACCAGCAACATGGTCATGTCGGTGGTGGACCCCAGCATCCGCATGACGCTCAGCACCTCTTCCACCAGTTCGGGGTCGAGCGCCGAGGTCACCTCGTCGAACAGCATGATCCTGGGCTGCAGCGCCAGGGCGCGGGCGATGGCGACCCGCTGTTTCTGGCCGCCGGACAGTTGGGCCGGCATGGCGCGGGCCTTGTCGGCGAGGCCGACGAGGTCCAGCAGTTCCATCGCCCGGCGTTCGGCATCCGTCTTTTTGACGCCCTTGGTCAGCATCGGCGCCAGCGTCACGTTGTCCAGCACGCACTTGTGCGGGAACAGGTTGAACAGCTGGAACACCATGCCGATCTTGGTCCGCATCCGGTGCAGATGCGCCTCGTCGGCGGGCACCAGACGGCCGTTGCGCTCCATCTGGAACAGGTTCTCGCCGTCGATGCGGATGGTGCCGCCTTCGATGGTCTCCAGCGTCATCAGCGTCCGCAGGATCGTCGTCTTGCCGGAACCGGACGGGCCGATCAGCGCCAGCTTCTCCCCCGGCCGTACTGAAAAGCACAAGTCTTTCAGCACGGTGTGAGAGCCGTAGCGCTTCGTGACGCAGTCGATGTCGATGATTGTATCGGTCACACCGGTCTTTCCTTGCATTGTTTGGCGACCGTGGATGTGCGCAAACGATGCGGGACCGCCTAAATCATGTCAATCCGGAAAATAAAATCATGACAATGTAGTGCCTGTCATATGGCGAGCAGCACCGGCTCCGGATCGCTGTTCAGCAGATTGACGATCACGCGCAGGCCGGCGTGAAGTTCGGCCTCGGTGGTGGAGCCGATGGAGACGCGCAGCGCGTCGGGCCGCGTGCCGGGGCCAATGGCGAAGGCCGATCCGGGTGCCAGCGCCACGCCCTGATGGCGGGCGTGCGACACGAAGGTCGCCTCCGGCCGTCCCTCGCCCAGCGGCAGCCACAGATGCAGCCCCTCGGCATGGCTGCGGTGTGGAATGCCCCGCAGGATCTCCGCGGCCAGCGCGTGGCGGCGGTGCAGCGCCTTGCGCTGCCACTCCACCATCTCCATCGCGAATCCGCTCTCGACCCAGCGGGTGGCGATCTCGGCGACGATGGGCGTGGCGATCCAGTTGGTCACCAGATGGCGGTTGGTGACGGCGGCGAGCAGCCGGTCTGGAACAACCAGATAGCCGGTGCGCAGGCCGGGCATCACCGTCTTGGTGAAGCTGGTGACGTAGAGCGTCCGCTCCGGCGCCAGGGCCGCCAACGGCGGGCGGCGGTCGCTCAACAGGGGGCCGAGCGGATCGTTCTCGACGATCGACAGGTTGTGGCGCTGGGCCAGCCGCGCGATCTCGGCCCGCCGGGCCTCGCCCATGTGGGTCGCGGTGGCGTTGATCGGGTTCGGCATGACGAACAGGGCCTTGGCCGTGCCGTCGCGGCAGGCGGCGTCGAGCGCGTCGGGCCGGATTCCCTCCTCGTCGATGGCGACGCCGCGCAGCTTGATGCCGAGATAGGAGGCGAGAGGCAGCAGCGTGTGGTGCCCGACCTCCTCCGTCACCACCGTCGATCCCGGCGGCGCGGCGGCCATCAGGGCGATGGTCATGCCGGCGGTGGCGCCGTTGGTCAGGGTGACGTTGTTTGCCGTGGTCTCCACCCCGCAATGGCGCAGCCAGGAAACCGCCGTCGCCCGGTGGCTGGCGAACAGGGTGTTGGGGCGGAAGGACAGCACCACGGCCGGCGGCAGGCTGGCGGACAGCTCCACCAGCGCCTGCCGCATCGCCTCGACATGCAGCGGCTCGCACACCGGCTTCAGGATCGACAAGTCGATCACCTCGTCGGTGCGCTGGGGGATATAGGGCGGATCGACCTCGGTTTGCGCCGCGCGGATGAAGGTGCCGCGCCCGGTTTCCCCGCTGATCAGGCCGCGCCGGATCAGCTCCTCGTAGGCGCGGCTGACGGTCTGGACGGAAATGCCCAATTCGTCGGCAAGCTGCCGGTGGGTGGGCAGCTGGTCGCCGACCGCCAGTTGGCCTTGCGTGATCGCCCGCTGCACCTGATCGGCCAACGAGAGATAAACGGGCCTGCTCAAAGCCGATGCATCGGGGTGCCACTTTGTCATGCAACATTTCTGCTGGAAATCATCACATTTGACAATCCCGGAAAGCATGGACATCGTCGGTTGTCACTTTTCCGAAGGCGGCCCGTCCCATGCCTGACCTGAAGCTCGATCCCATCGACCTGCGCATCCTGTCGGAAATCCAGCGCGATGGCCGCATCACCAAGCTGGCGCTGGCCGACCGGGTCGGGTTGTCGCCGACGCCCTGCTGGGTGCGGCTGCGCCGGCTGGAGGAGGCCGGCATCGTCACCGGCTATCACGCCCGGCTGGCCCTGCGGCAGGTGACGCCCTTCGCAATGGCCCTGGTCGAGGTGACGCTGGGCAGCCACCGGCAGGCCGATTTCGACCGGTTCGAGCGAGCGGTGCGGGCGGAACCCGGCATCGTCTCCTGCTGGTCGGTCGGCGGCGGGCTCGACTATGTCCTGCGGGTGGTGGCGCGCGACGTCGATGCCTATCAGCGGATCATCGACCGGCTACTGGAGGGCGATGCCGGCATCGACCGCTATTTCACCTACATCGTCACCCGCACGGTGAAGGACGATGCGGCAATGCCGCTGGAGGCGCTGATGGGAGAGCCGGGCGGGTCCGTTCCGCCCTGACGGAGACTTTCTCTTCCACCCCATCCCGGCAAAGAGACAGTCTCCACCACGCAGGGTCAGTTCGGACACAGTCTCCACCGCATCACCGCTAGACTCCGGAACACCGGCGCTTCGGCGCCCCACTATTCCGGAGGTGCCCATGACCGCGCAGCTGTCCCGCCTGGACCGTCACGACGCCGTCAGCCGCCTGACCGACCGCCGGCTGCTGCGCGAACTCGCCTATGTCGGCGGACGCTGGACCGCGGCACCGGACAATTCCACCTTCCCGGTGACCGATCCGGCCAGCGGACGGACGCTTGCCCAGGTCGCGGCGCTGGACGCCGCCCAGGCGACCGCCGCCGTCACCGCGGCGGCGGCGGCGTTCCCGGCCTGGAGCGCCCGGCTGCCGCAGGACCGCGCCGCCCGCCTGCGTGACTGGTTCGACCGCATCACCGCCGCCAAGGAGGACCTCGCCCTGCTGATGACGCTGGAGCAGGGCAAGCCGCTCGCCGAATCGCGGGGGGAGATCGACTATGCCGCCTCCTTCGTCGAGTGGTATGCGGAGGAGTCCAAGCGGGTCGGCGTCGAGAGCATCGCCAGCCACTTGCCCGGCGCTGAAATGCTGCTGCGGCGGGAGGCGCTGGGCGTGGTCGGCATGGCGACGCCGTGGAACTTCCCATCGGCCATGTTGACGCGCAAAGCGGCGGCGGCGCTGGCCGCCGGCTGCACCGTGGTGGCGCATGCGTCTTCCGAGACGCCGCTGTCGGCGCTGGCGCTTGCCGAACTGGCGGAGCGGGCCGGCATCCCCGTCGGCGTGTTCAACGTCCTGACCGGCGATCCGGAGCCGCTGGTCGGCGCACTGTGCGACGACGCCCGTGTCCGCGCCATGAGCTTTACCGGCTCCACCGCGATCGGCAGCCGCATCGCCGCGCGCTGCGCCCCGACCATGAAGCGGCTGGTGATGGAGTTGGGCGGCCATGCTCCGCTGCTGGTCTTCGCCGACGCCGATTTGCAGCGGGCGGTGGACATCGCCATCGACGCGAAGTTCGCCACCTCCGGCCAGGACTGCCTCGCTGCCAACCGCATCTATGTGCAGCGTCCGCTCTACGACTCCTTCTGCGCCGCCTTCACCGCCCGCAGCGCCGCGCTGCGCGTCGGGGCGGGGCTGGAGCCGGATGTGCAGATCGGGCCGCTGATGAACGAACGGGCGGTCGACAAATGCGCCCGCCACGTCCGCGACGCGGTTGACCGCGGCGCCCGCTGCCTGACCGGCGGCGAGGTCCATCCGGCCGGCCCGCTGTTCTACCGCCCGACCGTGCTGGCCGACGTGGCTCCGGACTCGCTGATCCTGCGCGAGGAGACCTTCGGCCCGGTCGCCGCGATCCTGCCATTCGATGACGAGGCGGAGGTGGTGGCCCGCGCCAACGACACCGAATACGGCCTCGTCGCCTATCTGGTGACCCGTGACGCCGGCCGGATCCTGCGCCTGTCGCGGGCGCTGCAATACGGCATGGTGGCGGTCAACCGGGTGAAGATCACCGGCGCGCCGGTCCCCTTCGGCGGGGTCAAGCAATCCGGCCTCGGCCGCGAAGGCTCGCGCCACGGGATGGAAGCCTTCACCGAGCTGAAATACGTCTGCCTCGACGCCGCCTGAACAGAAATTCTTACTGGGAAAGAAACGTCATGACCGACCTGACCAACGAGCTGACCGCCTGGGACCGCGACCATTTCTTCCATCCGTCGACCCACATGGCTGCGCATGCCCGCGGCGACACGCCGACCCGCGTCGTCACCGGCGGCGAAGGCGTCTACATCTCCGACCGTGACGGCAAGCGCAGCCTGGACGCCTTCGCCGGCCTCTATTGCGTCAATGTCGGCTATGGCCGCCGCGAGATCGCCGACGCCATCGCCGAGCAGGCCGGCAAGCTCGCCTATTATCACGCCTATGTCGGGCATGGCAGCGAGCCGTCGATCACGCTGGCCAAGATGATCATCGACCGCGCGCCCGCCGGGATGTCGCGCGTATATTTCGGCCTGTCGGGATCGGACGCGAACGAGACCAACATCAAGCTGGTCTGGTACTACAACAACATCCTCGGCCGGCCGGAGAAGAAGAAGATCATCTCGCGCTGGCGCGGCTATCACGGCTCCGGGGTGATGACCGGCAGCCTGACCGGGCTGGAGCTGTTCCACAAGGCCTTCGACCTGCCGCGTCCGCCGGTGCTGCATACCGAAGCCCCCTATTACTTCCGCCGCGCCGACCGCAGCATGAGCGAGGAGCAGTTCTCCCAGCATTGCGCCGACCAGCTGGAGGCGATGATCCTGGCGGAGGGGCCGGAGACCGTCGCCGCCTTCATCGGCGAACCGGTGCTGGGCACCGGCGGCATCGTCCCGCCGCCCGCCGGCTATTGGGAGAAGATCCAGGCGGTGCTGACCAAGTACGACATCCTGCTGATCGCCGACGAGGTGGTGACCGGATTCGGCCGGCTCGGCAGCATGTTCGGCTCCGACCATTACGGCATCAAGCCGGACCTCATCACCATCGCCAAGGGCCTGACCTCCGCCTACGCGCCGCTGTCGGGCGTGATCGTCGGCGACCGGGTGTGGAAGGTGCTGGAACAGGGCTCCGACCAGCTTGGGCCCATCGGCCATGGCTGGACCTATTCGGCCCATCCGCTCTGCGCCGCCGCCGGCGTGGCGAACCTGGAGCTGATCGACAGGCTCGATCTGGTGACCAACGCGGGCGAGACCGGCGGCTATCTCCGCGCCGCGCTGACCGACGCGCTGGGCGGACATCCGATGGTCGGCGAGGTGCGCGGCGAAGGCATGCTGGCGGCGGTGGAGTTCGTCGCCGACAAGGACGACCGCCGCTTCTTCCCGGCCGAGGCGAAGGTCGGGCCGCGCCTGTCCGCCGCATTGCTGGAACGGGGCGTCATCGCCCGCGCCATGCCGCAGGGCGACATCCTGGGCTTCGCCCCGCCGCTCTGCCTGACGCGGGAGGAGGCCGACATCGTGGTGGCCGCCACCGCCAAGGCGGTAAAGGCGGTCGCGGCCGAACTCTGACGGAAAAGACCGGGGGCTACTTCCGCCGGGCAAGCCCCTCCATCTCCTTGGCCCATCCGCTGTAATTGCGGTGGTAGTCACGCAAGGCCGGATCGTCCTTGGTCCGCTCCGCCATCGCCCGGAACAGCGAGGCCTGGGCGGCGGCGATGTCCACGGCATCCGGCCGGCGCGTGGCGGTGAGGAAGGAGGACAGGCTGGTGACCAGATTGCCACCGGTCGGCTTGGCCGCCAGCTTCGCCAGTTCGTCGACGATCCACGGCATGTATTTCAGCACATAGTCGGCGTAACGCTGGATCACCGGCGCCTGGTCGAGCAGATCGCTCCGCTCGCGGTCGAAATCCGTGCGGTCGAGGATGGCGTGATCGGCATAGACGACCGGCGCTTCGGCCGAGGTGTCGCACTGCCAGCCCTTGCGCGGGATCAGCAGGTCGGCCTGATCCTTCTCCTCGCGGTAAGGGTAGAAGGGCATGGTGCGGCAGCGCGACGGCTTGGTCTCATGGATGCCGCACAATCCATCCTCCCGCAGTTCCGGACAGGGGAAGGAGGTCGGCAGATAGGCGGTCGGCACGATCAGCACCGCCACCGTCTTGCGGTTGGGCAGGCGCACCGTCGCACCCAGTCTGGTCGCCAGTTCGTAGGACCGGGCGTTCGACCGCACCGGCGTCCACACCATCGCCAGCGGGAAGCGGCCGGCATGGGCGACGGCGTCCGCCAGCGTCAGCGGCAGCCAGCCGTGGCAACATTTGCCGCAGGCGGTGCAGGAGAAACGCGGTTCCATGGCGGCGCCCCTCCGCTCACTTGCCGCAGCAGGCTTTGTATTTCTTGCCGGACCCGCAGGGGCAGGGCTCGTTGCGCCCGACCTTGACCACCCGGCGCGGTTCGCCCTTCGGGTTCACCTCGCCGCTGACATAGAGCCACCGCCCATCCTCCCGGCGGAAGCTGGCCCGCTCGTGGTGACGCATGTCGTTGCCGTCCTTACGGAACTGGATCTGGAACTCCACCACCCCGCTGTCGCCCTCCTCGCTGGCGCGCAGGATGTCGAGCCGCTGCCACTCCGACTCCTCCGCCACCCGCTCCGCCTCGCCGCGGTTGAAGTCATCGCGGATTTCCGGGGCGTGGGTGCGCTCGACATGATCCAACTCGTGGCGGACGAACGCGGTGTAGCGCGACCGCATCAGCGCTTCGGCGGTCGGCGCCGGCTCCCCGGCCAGGATGGGACCGCAGCAATCTTCGAAGGAACGGCCGGAACAGCAGGGGCAAGACGACATCGTTGGTCCTCGGTTAAACGTGGCGAGACTATCAGAAGGCGACCACCAGCGCCACGTAACGGGCCGCCTTGCCGATGGTCACCAGCAGCAGGAACACCCAGAAATTCTCCCGCAGGATGCCGGCGACCAGGGTCAGCGGGTCGCCGATGAAGGGCGCCCAGGCCAGCAGCAGCGACCACACTCCCCATTTCTGATACCAGGCGGTGGCGCGGTCGATCAGCGAGGCCTTGACCGGAAACCAGCGGCGGTCACGGAAATGGATCAGGTAGCGGCCGAGCAGCCAGTTCACCACCGACCCAAGCACATTGCCGGCTGTGGCGACCAGCACCAGCGTCGACGCCGAATGGGTCCCGGCCATATGCATGCCCGCCAGGATCACCTCCGACTGGGCCGGCAGGATCGTCGCTGCCACCAGCGCGGCGCTGAACAGGCCGGCCAGGCCGGCGAAATCATCCATAAGACCTCCGTCGGATCGCCGGGCGTCGGATCGGCGGGAGCGGACACCCACCCCGCGCGCGTCGCCGCGGCGATCCTATCCAGGGGGATAGAGCAAGATCAGGGGCGCGGTCAACTCTGCCGGATATGCTACGCAATCAAAGCACAACCGGTCGGTCGGCGGGCGCCGCCATCGGCCTTGCCATATCCTATCCAGGGGGATACCATTGCGGCATGAGCACGCACCATAGCCATCCCGACATCATCAAGCGCCTCAAGCGGGCCGACGGACATCTGCGCGGCATCATCGAGATGATCGAAGCCGGCCGGCCCTGCCTCGACCTCGCCCAGCAGCTGCATGCGGTGGAAAGCGCCGTGCGCGAGGCCAAGAAGGTGCTCATCCACGACCATCTGGATCACTGTCTGGATGCGGCGGTCGACGCCACGCCCGCCGAAGCACGGGCATCGATCGCGGAGTTCAAGGCGATCACGAAATACCTGTAGAGACCCGCAATGCCGGAATTCTCCGCCCTTCTGCAGCAAGGCGCCGCCAACGCCTGGCTGTTCATCCCGAGCGCCATCCTGCTCGGCGCGCTGCATGGGCTGGAGCCGGGCCATTCCAAGACGATGATGGCAGCCTTCATCGTCGCCATCCGCGGCACCGTCGCCCAGGCGGTCCTGCTCGGTCTGGCCGCGACGCTGTCGCATACGGCGGTGGTGTGGGCGGTGGCCCTTGGGGGAATGTGGATCGGCCGCGGCTGGAACGCCGAGACGACGGAGCCCTATTTCCAGCTCGCCTCGGCAGTCCTGATCATCGCGGTGGCGCTGTGGATGGCGGCGCGGACATGGCGGGACCAGCGGCACGAGACCGCCGGACATGCTCACCATCATCATCATGAGCATGACCACCACCATCACGGCCACAGCCATGGCGGGCACACCCACGCCGGCGCACTGGACCTCGGACAGTCAGACTATCAGGACGCCCATGAGCGGGCGCATGCCCGCGACATCCAGCGCCGCTTCGCCGGCCGGCACGTCACCACCGGACAGATCGTGCTGTTCGGTCTGACCGGCGGGCTGATCCCCTGCCCGGCGGCCATCACCGTTCTGCTGCTGTGCCTGCAGCTCAAGGAGGTCACGCTCGGCGCCGCGCTGGTCGTCTGTTTCAGCATCGGCTTGGCCCTGACATTGGTGGCCGCCGGGGCGATCGCGGCGCTGGGCATGCGCCATGCCGAGCGCCGCTGGTCGGACGCCTTCGGCAAATTCGCGCGGCGTGCCCCCTACCTGTCCAGCGCCGTCATCATCCTTGTGGGGATCTATGTCGGCGTCCATGCCCTGCAGGGGCTTGGGCTTACGCTGGCCTGGATCGGGGGATCGTCCGTGTCGTGATGCCTCTTACATCGCCCAACCGCCGTCGATGATGTGGATCTGGCCGGTGGTGTAGGTGGCGGTGGCGAGATGGAGAGCCAGTTCGGCGATCTCCTCGGGCTGGCCGATGCGGCCGATCGGCTGGCGGGCGATGAAGGCGGCGCGGGCGGCCTGGTAATCGCCCTGGGCCGACAGCCGCTCCTGCAGCGACGGCGATTCGACCGTTCCTGGGCAGATGGCGTTGCAGCGGATGCCCTTCGTCACATAGTCAGCCGCGACCGACTTGGTCAGCCCGATGACCGCCGCCTTGGTGGTGGTGTAGGCGAAGCGGTTGGGCACCCCCTTCACGCTGGACGCCACCGACGACATGTTGATGATGCAGCCGTCGCCATGCTCCAGCATGGCGGGCAGCACCGCTCTCGTGGTGCGGACCAGAGCCTTGACGTTGAGGTCGAGGGCGAACTCCAACTCGTCGTCGGTCATCTCCAGAATCGTGCCGTTGTGGACCACGCCGGCGCAATTGAACAGGATGTCGACGCGGCCGATCTCGCCCAGGACCGACCGCACCGCCTGATCGTCCAGCACGTTCAGCACCCGCGTTTCGATCCCCAGCCCTGCCAGTTCGGCCAGCTTGGCGCCGTTGACGTCGGTGGCGACGACCCTCCCGCCTTCGCGGGCGAACAGTTCGGCGGTCGCGCGGCCGATCCCCTGGGCCGCGCCCGTGATGACGGCGGTCTTCCCGGTCAACTTTCCGGTCATGGTCCTACTCCTGAAGGCGGGTCAGGTGGCGGCGACGCGCTGGTTCTGCACGCCCAGTCCCTGGATTTCGACGCGGATGCTGTCGCCCGGCTTCAGGTAGCGCGGCGGCTTCATGCCCATGCCGACGCCCGGCGGCGTCCCGGTGGTGATGACGTCGCCCGGCATCAGCGTCATGAACTGCGAGATGTGGGAAACCAGGAACGGCACCTGGAAGACCATCGTCCGGGTGGAGCCGTTCTGCATGGTCTGGCCGTTCACCGACAGTGTCATGGCGAGGTTCTGGACATCCTCAACCTCGTCCTTGGTGACCAGCCAGGGGCCGAGCGGGCCGAAGGTCGGGCAGCCCTTGCCCTTAGTCCACTGCCCGCCGCCGCGCTCCAGCTGATAGCCGCGCTCCGACACGTCGTTGCACACGCAATAGCCGGCCACGTAATTCAGCGCATCGGCCTCCGACACGTAGGAGGCGCGTTCGCCGATGACGATGGCGAGTTCGACCTCCCAGTCGGTCTTCTCCGACCCCGGCGGGATCAGCACGGTGTCGTCCGGGCCGACGATGCAGGACGGCGCCTTGTTGAACAGCACCGGCTCCGCCGGAACCGGCATGCCGCTTTCCGCCGCATGGTCGGCATAGTTCAGGCCGACGGCAATAAAGTTGCCAACGCCGGTCACGCAAGGTCCCAGCCGCACCGCGCCCGAGACCAGCGGCAGATCATCGACCGCGACGGACCGGATCCTCTCCAGGCTGCCCTTATTCAGAGAAGAACCGTCGATGTCCTTGACAACCGACGACAAGTCCCGGATGGAACCGTCCTTGTCGATCAGGCCCGGCTTCTCTTCTCCCGGAGCCCCGAAGCGAACGAGTTTCAAAACGTCGTCTCCTTGCGTCGACCAGCTTTGTGGTCATCTTTTCAGGATTGCTGCGTTACCATACAGTTTCCATGGATCATATATGCTGTCAACGGTTTTCGAATGAGGATAGGATTTTCGAAAATGTGGGTGCCGGTTTTGAGGGAGCAGTCATGAAGGACCGTGCCGAGGCACGCACGCTGGCGGGCGACGCCTATGCCGTCATTCACCGGGCCATCCGTTCCGGCGTGCTGGAGCCCGGCCAGCGCCTGCGCTTTGCGGACTTGCAGGCCCTGTGCGGCATGAGCGTTTCACCGGTGCGCGAGGCGCTGGTCCGGCTGACCGCGGAAGGCTTCACCGTCTCGGACGATCACCGCGGATTTTCGGTGGCCCCGCTGTCGGTAGCCGAACTGCTGGACATCGTCGCCACCCGCAAGCTGCTGGAAGGCGAGGCGCTGCGCCTGTCGATCGAACATGGCGACTCGGAATGGGAAGGCCGGCTGCTGGCGGCGCACCACATGATGTCGCGCCTGCCCCGCGAGCGCGACGACCTGCCGACCGCCATCCGCGAGGATTGGGACCTGCGGCATGCCGATTTCCATCGCATCCTAATCTCGGCCTGCGGGTCGCCGATCCTGATCGAATTGTGCGGGAACCTGTTCGTGCGCGCCGACCGGTACCGTCGCCTGTCGGTCAGCGTGCCGAAACAGGACCGCGATGTGGTTCGCGAGCATGAGCGGATCATGACCTGCACGATCGACCGCAATGCCGAAGAGGCGGTGGCGGCCCTGAGGGATCACTACCAGCGCACCGCCGACGCCGTTCAACGGCTGTTCGAGATGCAGGAGGCGCTCTGAACAGCTTGCCAAGCCGTTCCACGCTCAAGCGACGCCAGAAAGGCAAGGGGACCATGGCGATCTACAGCCACCACATCCTGCCCCGGATGATCAACTGGGTCATGGGGCAGGCGATGCTCGCGGAGGCCCGCTCCAGGGTCGCCGGGCAGGCGCGCGGGCGTGTCCTGGAGATCGGCATCGGCTCCGGCCGCAACCTGCCCTTCTATGGCGCGGCGGCCGGCGAGATCGTCGGGGTCGACCCCTCCGCCGAACTTCTCGCCATGGCCCGCCAAGCCGCGGCGCAATCGCCCCGTCCGGTGAGTTTGGTGGAACAAACGGCGGAGCAGTTGCCGTTCGAGGACGACAGCTTCGACACCGTGGTCGTGACCTGGTCCCTGTGCAGCATACCCGAACCGTCCGCCGCCCTGACGGAGGCGCGCCGGGTGCTGAAGCCGGCCGGGGAGTTGCGCTTCGTCGAGCATGGCCTTGCCCCGGCCCCCGCCGTCCGGCGCTGGCAACGCCGCCTGACGCCGCTGTGGTCACGCTGTTCGGGGGGATGCCATCTGGACCGGAAGATGGACGAGCTGATCCGCGCGGCCGGATTCGAGATCACGGACCTGACGGAAAGCCATCTGCCAGGCCCGAAGATCATGACCTTCATGTATGAGGGAACGGCAGTGCCGTCAGGCGGCGCAGCGCCTCAACCGCCGCAGCGGGCGTGGTGAGCACCGGGACGGACAGCAGCGGCTGCAGCCTCGCCTGGGCGCGCGCCATCGAAAACTGGCCGAGGACGACGACATCGCAGCTCGCAAGCTGCCCGGCGGTCTCCGCCACGCGGCCGTCGTGGCCGTCGCCGTCACCGCTCTTCAGCGCGGCCAGCGCGCCGTCGGCGATGGCGACGATGACCTCGACCCGGCGGCCGGCGGCTGCGGCCATCGCCAGCAATTCGGTGCGCAGCGAGTCGGCGGAGGGGCCGAAGCTGACAACGATGCCAATCCGACTGCCGATCGCCATCGCCGCCTCGAAGGCCGACTCGTTCGGCCGCAGGACCGGGATCGGCAGGCGCGGCTTGACTGCGTCGATGGCCGGAGCGAAGGCGGAGCAGGTGAACAGAATCCCCGCCGTCCGCCCGCCCGCTCCCACCGTGCCGGCGGCATAGTCGGCCAGCGTCCGGAACCGCCCCATCATCGCCTCGTCGAGTCGGCCGGCCTCGGCCAGATCGACGGCGAGCGAGGTGTCGAGCAGGTCGAAGAACCGCGCCTCCGGCCAATGCGTCCGGAAGGCGGCGCGCGCCGGAGCCACCGATTCTTCCAGCGCATGGATCAGCGCAATGCGCGGTCCCTGCAAGCTGGCCGCTTTGTCGGCATTCATGCTCTCTCTCCCTATTAGGCCTTCTGCCGGGTGGGTACAGACAGGGCGTATGGCGGCACTTGACCTCCGTCCGCTCCCGCTTCAATATGATGCATCATACAGCAAAGGCGGACGATGGGTGAAGGGCAGACGATGAGCGGGTTCGACCTCACCCTTCTTGAACACGACAATCTCGGCAGCACGATTTACCAGCGGCTGTGCGAGGCTCTGATGAAGGGCGTGTTCAAGCCGAACGACCGGCTGAAGATCCGTGATCTGGCCGAACGGCTGGGGACGAGCGTCACCCCGGTGCGCGACGCCATCCTCCGTCTTGTGCAGGATCAGGCCCTGGTGCTGCGCTCGCCGCGCGACATCCGCGTGCCGATGCTGACCCGCGCCGCCTACCTTGAGATCCGCGACATCCGCGTCAATCTCGAAGGGCTGGCCGCCGCGCGTGCCGCGGAAAAGGCCACGCCGGCCCAGATCGAGCTGTTGGAAGCCCTGCTGACGCACAATGAGGAGGCGCTGGCCGCCGGCGACACCGCACGGGCCACCGAACTCAACCAGATCTTCCATTTCAAGCTGTCGGAGATCGCCGATATGCCGGTGCTCGGCGACATTCTGCGGCGGCTTTGGCTCCAGATGGGACCGCTGATCGCCGACGTCTATGGCGGTGCCGGCCGCACGATGATCGACCACCATTACCCGCTGATGGAGGCCATCCGCCGTCACGACGGCCCGGCCGCCGCCCACGCCATCCAAACCGACATCCTGCTGGCCAGCGGCCCGATCCTGGAGCGGATCGACGGCGCGCCCACGACCACTTCTGCCCCCACCCCTGCGCCCAAGGCTCTGGTTTCCTGATGCCCCTCCCCCCACATCGGTTTGCAAGGCCGGTCCGTTCATGACGATGATGCATCAAACATTGAAAGCTTCGAGCGACGAGGAGAGTGCGGTCATGACACAGCCCGATGTTCTGACCACCGCCGCACCGCCGATCTCCGCGATCGAGGCCGGCGCCATGATGCAGCGATGCTTCGGGGTGACCGGCAGCATCCGCGAACTGAGCAGTGAGCGCGATCGCAACTTCCACATCACCGCCGCCGAGGGAAGCGGCTATGTGCTGAAGTTCACCAACCCGGCCGAACCGGCGCTCGTCACCAGCTTCCAGACCGGGGCGATGCAGCATGTGGCCGCCCGCGACCCCTCCCTGCCGGTGCCGCGCGTCGTTCCGACGCTGGACGGAGAGGCCCAGGCGACTGTCCTGGTCGACGGCTACGCCATGATCCTGCGCCTGCTGACCTATCTCGACGGCACGCCGCTCCACGCGGCGCCGGCCTCACCGGGACAGATGCGGGCGTTGGGGACCACGCTTGCCCGGCTGGACCTGGCGCTGGCCGACTACGAGCATCCCGGCTCGGAGCGCGACCTGCTGTGGGACATCACCCGCACCGCCAGCGTCGCCGACCGGCTGCATTATCTGGCGGACGGCCCACGCCGCGGGATGGTGGAGCGCTTCATCGCCCGCTTTGCCGACCACGTGGCGCCGCGGCTGCCCGCCCTGCGCCATCAGGTGATCCACAACGACCTCAACCCGCACAATGCGGTGGTCGATCCGGTCGGGCATGAGACGGTCACCGGCATCATCGATTTCGGGGACGCGCTGAAGGCGCCGCTGGTCAACGATCTGGCGACGGCGCTTGCCTACCACGTCACCAGCGGCGAGACGCCCTTCGGCTCGCTGGTCGAGATGTCCGGCGCCTTCACCGCCGTGCTGCCGCTGACCGATGAGGAGATGGAGCTGCTGCCCGATCTGGTGGCCGCCCGCCTCGCCCTGACCATCGCCATCACCGGATGGCGGGCCGCCGAATATCCGGCCAACGCCGCCTACATCCTGCGGAATGCCGAACGCGCCTTCGCCGGGCTGGAAAAGCTGACCGGCGACCAGGCCGCCATTGCGCGCCGTCTGCTCCATCGCGCCTGCCAGAGAGTGTGACCCGTCATGACCATGATCAACGCCTATGCGCCCGACTCCGCCGGTTCCCTGCCGGAGCGAGAGCGCGCCCTGATCGCCCGCCGCGAAAAGCTGCTCGGTCCGGCCTACCGGCTGTTCTACGCCGACCCGATCCACGTGGTGCGGGGGGAAGGCTCCTATCTCTATGACGCGAACGGCAACCGCTATCTGGACGCCTACAACAACGTCGCCTCGGTCGGGCATTGCCGGCCGGAGGTGGTGGAGGCGATGGCGAAGCAGGCGGCGGTGTTGAACACCCACACGCGCTATCTGACCGACGGCATCCTCGACTTCGCCGAAGCCTTCCTGGCGGAGTTCCCGGAGCCGCTGTCGCACCTGATGCTGACCTGCACCGGCAGCGAGGCCAACGATCTGGCCCTGCGCGTCGCCCGCCATCACACCGGCGGCACCGGCGTCGTCATCGCGCACAACGCCTATCACGGCGTGACTTCGGCGCTGGCGGAGATGTCACCGTCGCTGGGCGGTGCGGTGAAGCTGGGCGACCATGTCCGCGTGGTGCCGGCCCCCGACAGCTACCGCATCCCGGAATCGGAAGTCGGCGCCGCCTTCGCCCGCTCGGTCGAGGAGGCCATCGCCGACCTGCGCGAGAAGGGCATCGCCCCGGCGGCCCTGCTGGTCGACACCATCTTCTCCAGCAGCGGCGTCTTCACCGATCCGGCCGGCTTCCTCGCCCCGGCGGTGGAGGTGATGCGCAAGGCCGGCGGCATCTTCATCGCCGACGAGGTGCAGCCCGGCTTCGGCCGGCTCGGCACCCACATGTGGGGCTTCGCCCGCCACGGGCTGGTGCCCGACATCGTGACGGTCGGCAAGCCGATGGGCAACGGCCACCCGGTGGCGGGCGCGGTTTTCCGGCCGGAGGTGATCGAGGCGTTCGGCCGCAGCCAGCGCTATTTCAACACCTTCGGCGGCAACCCGGTGTCCTGCGCCGTGGCGCTCGCCGTGCTGCGCGTCATCAAGACGGAGCGGCTGCAGGAGAACGCCCTGACCGTCGGCACGCAGATGATCGAGGGCCTGCGCGCGCTCGCCGCCAAGCACGAATTGATCGGCGACGTGCGCGGCAGCGGCTTGTTCATCAGCGTCGAGATGGTGCGCGACCGCAAGCTGAAGACCCCGGCGCCGGAGGAAACCGCCCGCGTGGTGAACGACATGCGCCGTCGCCGAGTGCTGATCAGCGCGACCGGACAGGAGGGGCACATCCTGAAGATCCGCCCACCGCTGGTGTTCTCGGCCGACGACGCCCGGCTGTTCCTCGCCACGCTGGACGAGGTGCTGGCGGCGCTTTAGTCGGAGAGGCAGCGCCGGTCAGGGCTGAGCCCTGCCGGTCTGGCCGACGTGCCGGGCGGGGTCCGCTACTCCCTCACCACATAGGTGAAGTAGCGGATCACGCCCTTCGCGTCGGTCTCGCGGTACAGGCCCTGGATTTCGTTGTCGAAGCCTGGGAACCGGTTGGCGCTTTCCTGGAAGACCTTCAGATAGTCGATCATCGGCTTCGCCCGCTCGTCCAGTCTTTCGCCGGGAACGATGGTGGCGATGCCCGGCGGATAGACGACCCACAGGGTGGTGGCGATGCGGCCGGCGATCTCGTCGATCGGCAGGTAATCGACGGTGTTGCGCACCAGATGGCGCGTCGCCTCGCGCGGCGGCATCGCCATGGCCGGCAGATGCTCCGGCCGGAAGATGGCGCGCTGCAGGGCGCTGGTGTTCTTCTCCCGATAGAAGGCGTGCATCTCGGCGCAGAGGTCGCGCAGGCGCCGGCCGAGATAATGGGCGCGCCGCTTGGCGACGAATTCGGGGATGACCTCCTCCAGCGGGGCGTTGTCGTCGTGCAGCCGCTTGAAGGCGACCAGGCCGCTCAGCAGCGTGCCGGCCTTACTCGATTCCACGCCGGGCGTCAGCAGGAACAGCAGGGAGTTCAGGTCGTTCTTTTCCGGAACGATGCGGTTCTCGCGCAGATACTGCGCCACCACCGGGGCCGGGATGCCGTGATCGCCGTAGGCGCCGCTGTGGCGGTCGAAACCGGGGGTCAGCAGCGTCAGCTTGTTGGGGTCGGTCATGGCATAGCCCGGCCCGACATGCTGGAAGCCGTGCCAGTCGGCGCCGGGGGCGAATTCCCAATGGCGCACGTCGGTCGCCAGCTCGTCGGTCGGCACCTCCTCCCACGCGGTCGGGACGCCGTTGCGGGTGACGCGGTCGGGCACGAAGGGGTCGAAGAACCAGCGCTTGGCCGGGTCGCTCTCGCGCTCCTCGAACTCGCGGCGGATGGCGCGGATCTTCTTGCGCAGCTCGATGCCCAGCCGGATCGTGTCGTCCCACAGCACCTCACCCGACCGCCCCTTCATCATCTGCGCCCCGACATCTAGCGAGGCGAACAGCGGGTAGAAGGGCGAGGTGGAGGCGTGCAGCAGGAAGGTCTCGTTGAAGCGGCGATGCTCCACCCGGCGGCGCTGCCCCTTGATGTGGTTGTCCTTCACATGGATCTGCGAGGCCTGCGAGAAGCTGGCCAACTGCTTGTGGGTGGACTGGGTGGCGATGATGCCGGGATGGCCGTCATGCAGCCCTTCCAGCCCCATGGCGAAATGGCCCTTGAACAGCGGATGGAACTTCAGGAACCCCGCCCAAGCCTCGTCGAACAGGATATAGTCGCAGAGCTTGCCGATCCGCTCCAGCATCATCTGGGCGTTGTAGATGGTGCCGTCATAGCTGCACTGCTGGATCACCGCGGCGCGGAAAGGGCGCTCGCGCTTCCAGGCGTCGGGGTCCTTGACCAGCGGGTTGCGGCGGATGCGCTCGCGGATCACCTCCTCGTCCAGTGCCTGCGGGTCGATCGGGCCGATCAGGCCATGGGCGTTGCGCTCGGTCTCCAGGAAGATCGGGATGCCGCCGCCCAGGAACAGGCCGCCATGATGGGCCGCCTTGTGGTTGTTGCGGTCGAACAGCACGAGGTCGTCTTCGGCCACCAGCGCCGACAGCACGATCTTGTTCGAGGCCGAGGTGCCGTTCAGCACGAAGTAGGTGCGCTCGGCCCCGAAGATGCGGGCGGCCTCCTTCTGCGCCTGGAGCGCCGGCCCTTCGTGGACCAGCAGGTCGCCCATCTCCAGCACCGAATTGTCGATGTCGTCGCGGAACACCGCCTCGCCCAGATGCTCGACGAAGATCCGGCCGATCGGGCTGCGGCTGTAGAAGATGCCGCCATTGTGGCCGGGACAGGTCCAGAGCTGGTTGCCCTCCTCCGCATAATCGACCAGCGCGCCGAAGAAGGGAGTCTTCAGCGTGTCGGCATACTGCTTCAGCCGGCTGACCAGATTCTTGGCGATGAACTCCGGCGTCTCCTCCGCCAGGAAGATGTAGCCGTCGACCTGGTTCAGCACGTCGACCGGGATGTTCTCCAGCCGCTGGCGGCGGACCAGCAGGATGATCGGCATCTCCAGCCCGCGCTGGCGGGCGAAGGCGATCAGCGAGGCCTGCTTGCCGTCGGCGCCGCGCTTGCCCCAATCGACGATCATGCAGCCGATGGCGGCATCGGTGCGGATCGCCAGCTCGGCATCCTCGACCCGGCGGGCGCGCACCACCTCGAAGCCCATCCGCTCCACTTCCGACAGGATCTGCTGAAGCCGCATGCCCTCCAACTCGTCCACCTCGAAGGCGGGGGCGCAGACCAGGAAGTTGAAGCGGCGGAAGAAATCCATGCGACGGGTCTCCGGAAGGACTGGGCGGTTCGGCCGCCGGACGACGTTCGGCGGGGGCGGCCTCGCGACGGCGCGTCACGCTACAACAGCACCGTGACAGATGTATGACGCCTGGACGGTCCGCCGCCGCTCAGGCGGCCCGGATCGAGGAGAGGAACGCGGCGACCTGGGCATGCAGCGACGCCGCCTCGCCGGACAGCGCGGCGGCTGCGGTCTTGACCTGATCGGCCGCCGCCTCGGTGTCGCGGGCCGCCGCCTCGACGCCGCCGATGTGAGTGGACACCTGACTGGTTCCCTGCGCCGCCTCCTGGGTGTTGCGCGCGATTTCCCGCGTCGCCGCGCTCTGCTGCTCGACGGCGGCGGCAATGGTGGCGGAGATCTGGCTGATGGACCGGATCGTCGTCCCGACATTGCGGATCGCCGCGACCGTCTCGCCGCTCACCGCCTGGATTTCCTGGATCTGCGCGGTGATCTCCTCCGTCGCCCGCGCGGTCGAGGTGGCGAGGTTCTTCACCTCCTGCGCCACGACGGCGAAGCCCTTGCCGGCCTCTCCGGCCCGCGCCGCCTCGATGGTGGCGTTCAGCGCCAGCAGATTGGTCTGGCTGGCGATCTCGGTGATCAGGTGGGCGACCTCGCCGATCCGGGCGGCGGCGGACGACAGCCCCTCGACGGTCGTGTTGGTCTGCATCACCTGCTGCACCGCCTCGCCGGCGACGCCGTTGGCCTGCTCGATCTGGCGGCTGATCTCGGCGATCGACGCGGTCAGCTCGTCGGCGGCGGCGGCGACTGTCTGCACGTTGCCGGACGCCACCTCGGAGGCGTTGGCCACCGCGGCGGTGCGCTCGTGCGTCGATTCCGCGGTGCGGTTCATCAGCTGGGCGGTCTGCTGCATCTGGTCGGCGGCATTGGTCAGCACCGTGAGCTGCCCGGTGATGCCGTTCTCGAAATTGGCGATCAGCCCGTCGACGGCCTGCCGGCGCCGATCCTTCAGCGCCTCCTCCTCATGTTGCTGCGCCTCCAGACGGCGCATCTCGCGCGCGTTGTCGCGGAAGATGTGGAGCGCGTGGGCCAGCGTGCCGACCTCGTCACCGCGCCCCTCGCCAAGGGCCTCCAGCTCCACATCCAGATCGCCGCGCGACAGCCGTTCGGTCGCCGAGGTCAGGCGGGTCAGCGGGCGGGAGACCTGACGCTGGACGATCCAGACCAGCAGGCCCAGCGACAGCGCGATGCCGAGCACCGATCCCAGCGACTGCCAGAAGAGGGCAGCGTCATAGACCGCATCGCCGCTCCGTTGGGCGGCCTGCATCTCCTCCTTGGCGGCGGCGACCAGCTTGTCCGCCTCGCCGTTGATCTTGAAGCGCACGTCGCGCATCTCGCCGAAGATCACCTGGAAGGCCTCGTCCTTCTTGCCTTCGGCCGATAGGGCGATGGCCCGCTGGGCCAGCCGGTCATAGTCGCCCGACAGGGACTGGATGTCCTTCGCCGGCGTCGCGATGGCCGGTGCCGGGTTGGTCTCCAGGATCCGCTTCGAATAATCCAGCACGGCGGCCAGACGCTGCTGATAGCGTCCGCGGATCGTCTTCACGTCCTCCGCCTTGGTGGCGAGCACGGCGTTCGAGGTAGCGATCGCCGTGACGTTCAACTCGCTGTTCAGGCGCAGCGCCATCTCCAGACGTGCCGCGTCGCGTTCGACCAGCTGGACGTTCCGGTCATGCAGGGAGGACAGCGACACCAGGCCATACACCGCGATCCCGATGGCGATGACGGCCAGCAACAGCGACGGCCCCATGATCTTGGTGACGAGGCGCGTGCGGGTGGGCGAAGCGGACATGGGGTGCACCTTTTCGAACTCGATCAACCAGACGATTGCCGTGCGGACACGCACTCTGATGCCAGTGTTGGATCCAAATATTGCGGGTCGGTTTACATATGGCGGTATTTTAGGAAATCCACGCCAGTACAACCGATACGCTTCGGGCCGAGGCCACGGTCAATCGTTTGTCGACGCTCCTGCTCCCAACCCACATCATGCCGCCTGCCGCTCTCCTGGGTGACAGGCGCGCTGTCATGTCGCGGCGGCCTTCAGCGCGGACTGAGCCCGTCGGCGCGGGGCGGCATCGCCGGAGATGGCTTCAAGCCGCCCGAAATCGCCGCGCAGGGCCTTCAACGCGTAGCGCTCGCGGTCGATCTCCGCCGATGTGCGGATGCCCATGCGGCGGAACACCGGAACCGGAGGGCACCAGCCCTGAAGGGCGTGCTGGAGAAGGAACCCGGTCACGACTGCTGGCAGGGCCAGGAAGCGCCGGTCGAGGAAGGCGCCCAGCAGCGTGCCTGTCAGTGCCAGCGTCGCCGCGTTCGTCTCGAGCATCCGTTCGATGTCCCATTCGTTGTCGAGTTCGTCGAGACGGCGGTCGATCCGCTCCGGGTGTTCGGCATGGTGCCGCAGACTCTCCTCGATTTCGGCGGCGAAACGGCGGTTGAGGTCGTCGGACGTGGCGTTTTCCACGCGGGATGCGGTGGCGGGCAGCAAGGTTCCCTCCTCTGTCGGAATCGGTTGGCGGCGGCCCCAGGGACCGTCAGAACAGAACATTAGACATGCCTGAAACGTTCCTGATCCGGCGGTCCCGTCGCAGGCTCGGCCCTGCCCTCTCCACAATCCGCAAAATCCGCCGCGACGCCTCGCGATGACCGTCAGCGCGATGGGCTGGGCGTCGGCATGGTCAGTTCCGGCCCCTTCGCGGCATCGGCAATCGTGATGGCGGACGGCCCCTGCGATCCCAGCGTCACCGTCACCGGGCGGCCGTTGTTGTAGTTCTTCCACATCTGGTACAGGGCCAGCGCCGCGTACATCTTGGCGTCGCGGCCAGTGTTGTAGGTCCATTCCGGAGTCGGCACGACGCGCAGGGCGCCGTTGCCGGTCTGGTCCACCTTGTCGGCGAAGCGGTAGCCGAGACGCTCACCGATGGTGGCGACCAGCCCGTCGAAGCCGGGTGACAGCCGCTCGAATCCGGCCTGCGCCGGTGCCGCCTCCCCGCCGCCCAGCGTGCTGGCGGTCTGCCGCTTGACGAGGTCGGAGAACAGCCAGCCTTCCTCTCCGGTGCGCAGCACCCGGACGCCCAGCCAGTTGCCCTCCCGCCGCAACTCGACCACCTCGTCGCCGCGCGCAACGGTGGACCGTACCGCCGCATCGTCGGATGGGCCGGCGCGCAGGTTCACCTTCTCCCCCACGACGGAATGGATATCGCCGGATGCGGCAAGCGCCGGTGTTCCCGCCAGTCCGAGTGCAGCAACCAGGACCATGATCGTCTTCCGTGACATGACCGTTCCTCCCGCTGTGGTGCCGGTACGCACCGTTTCGCGAACAACACCCGGCAAGGCGCGGATGATCCATCAGCCGCTCGCCGGTGACGTCCGCGAGCCGCGGAATTCGCGGCGGCAGTCCGGCATTTTCGCTTGACCTCAAGTCCAGTTGAGGTTTTACGCTGGCGGCATTGGATCTGGCATACCAAACGCCAGAAGCCTTTCCCACCGACGAACTTTTCAGGCAGGTATGATGATGAACGCCCTTCAGCCGGAGACTACGCGGCGCCAGCCCTCGACCACACGGACGCTGCGTGTGCATCGTCTGGAGCGGGTCGCACCGCAGGTCATGCTGGTGGAACTGCGCGATCCCGACGGCCAGCCCTTGCCGCCGGCCGAGCCGGGTGCGCACATTGACGTCCATCTGCCCGACGACGGTGCGTCCGTGCGGTCCTATTCGCTGTGCGGCGATCCGGCGGACCGGCAGGCCTACAGCATCGCCGTTCTGAACGTCCCCGGCGGACGGGGATCGCACTTCGTCCATGGTGAACTGGAACCCGGCGCCACCGTCGCCATCGGCCTGCCCCGCAACAATTTCCGCTTCGACGAGGCGCCGCGCTATCTGTTCATCGCCGGCGGCATCGGCATCACGCCATTGCTGCCGATGATCCGCGCGGCGGCCGGCCGGGGAGCCGACTGGACCCTGCATTATTGCGTGCGCAGCGCCGAGGCGGCGCCGTTCCTCGGCGAGCTCCGCGCCCTGCCCCATGGCCATGTCGAGCTCCATGCCGCCGACGAGGGCCGGAAGCTGACGGTGGACGCGCTGCTCGCCGCCACCCCTGTCGATGTCCCGATCTACTGCTGTGGTCCGCAGCGCCTGATGGAGGCGGTTGCAGCATCCGCCCGCCCGGTGCAGGATGTCCGCTTCGAATGGTTCACGCCGCGGGTGGAACCGGAGCGTCAGGCTGCGTCTGACGACAGTTTCGAGGTGGTCTGCGCCCGGTCGGGCGTGACGGTCACGGTGCCGCCGGGGACCAGCGTGCTGGAGGCGCTCGACGCAGCCGGCGTCGCGGTCGACTCCTCCTGCGAACAGGGCATCTGCGGCACCTGCGAGACGACGGTGCTGGAGGGCGAACCCGACCACCGTGACAGCGTGCTGTCCGACGCCGAACGCGCCGCCGGCAAGACGATGATGCTGTGCGTGTCGCGTGCCCGCAGCGCAAGATTGGTGTTGGACGTATGAGTCGGGACGACTCAACGATGACATTTCACCGATGACGGGGGGAGGACGCATGACCGAGGACGACCTGCAACGGCTGGGGCTGGCGCTGCTGAACAGCCCGGCGGAGGCCATCGCCTATTCCGACCGGGAGGGCATCATCCGCTTCTGGAATGCCGGCGCCGAGCGGGTGTTCGGCTTCACCGCCGAAGAGGCGTTGGGCCAGTCGCTGGACATCATCATCCCTGAACGTCAGCGTCAGCGCCATTGGGACGGCTATGACGAGGTGATGAAGTCGGGGGTCAGCCGCTATGGCAGCGGCGACCTGCTGTCGGTTCCGGCGACCCGCAAGGACGGCAGCCGCATCTCGGTGGAGTTCACCATCGTGCCGCTGAAGGACGCGGACGGCGCGATGCTGGGAATGGCCGCCGTCATGCGCGACGTCTCCGCCCGCTTCGAGGAGTTGAAGGCCCTGCGCCGTCAGGCGGCGGGTCGCTGACGGGCCTTCCCCTGCCCTACGCGCCGCCGGCCAGACGTGCCCGCAGCTCGCGCTTCACCACCTTGCCGTAGTTGTTTTTCGGCAGCGCCTCGACGAACAGGTAACGCTTGGGCCGCTTGAAGCGGGCGATGCTGGCGTTGCAATGGGCGTCGAGGCTGTCGGGGGAAATGTCGTGGCCGGCCTCGGCGACGATGAAGGCGACGACGATCTCGCCCCATTCCGGGTCCTGCTGGCCGGTGACGCAGACCTCGGCAACGTCCGGATGGCGCAGCAGCACCTCCTCCACCTCGCGCGGGTAGATGTTGGTGCCGCCGCTGATGGTGACGTCCTTGGAGCGGTCGCGCAGGGTCAGGTAGCCGCGCCGGTCGAACGATCCCATGTCGCCGGTGTAGAGCCAGCCGTCGCGCAGCGCCTCGGCCGTCGCCTTCGCGTTGTTCCAGTAGCCGGCCATCACCACGTCGCCGCGGCAGACAATCTCGCCCACCTCGCCGGGCGGCAGCGGCCGGCCCTCGGCATCCACCACCGCCACCTCGACGCCGCTGCGGGCGAAGCCGACCGATCCCAGCACCGCGTCGTCGTCCACGGCATGGTCGCGGCGGCGCAAGGACGTGATGGTCATCGGCGCCTCGCCTTGGCCGTAGATCTGGACGAAGACCGGGCCGAAGACCGCCAGCGACCGCCGCAGCTCCTCCACATACATCGGCCCGCCGCCATAGACGATGGAGCGCAGATTGGCCGGCCGGCGCCCGCCGCGTTCCGCCTCCAGCCGCAGCCTCTGCACCATGGTCGGCGCCAAAAAGGCTCCGCAGCCGGGATGATGGTCGCAGAGGTCGAGGAATTCCGCCGGCTCGAAGGCCGAAGAGGCCGGAACCACCTGCCGGGCGCCACGGGCGACATAGGCCGCCATGTAGAGGCCGGAGCCGTGCGACATCGGCGCCGCGTGCAGCAGGCTGCACTCCTCGTCCACCGCCTCGACATCGGCGAGATGGGCGATGGTCATGGCCAGCAGGTTGCGGTGCGACAGCATCGCCCCCTTCGACCGGCCGGTGGTGCCGCTGGTGTAGAACAGCCAGCCCAGCGCCTGCGGATCGGGATCGACCGGGCCGGCCCATTCCTCCCCCGCCGCCAGTGCCGCGTAATCGCTCCCGCCGATGACGATCCGGCGGCAGGAGGCCGCCGGCGATCCGTCGAGCGCCTGTTCCAATCCACCGGCCAGCTTGGGCGAGACGAAGACGGTGGTGGCGCCAGAATCCTCAAGGATCTGCACCAGCTCGCGCGGATGCAGCTTGGCGTTCACCGGCGTCGCCGCCATGCCGGCCGCCCAGATGGCGAAGAACAGCTCGACATATTCCGGCACATTCTCCGTCGCGATGGCGATGCGGTCGCCTGGCTGCCCCGACGCCCGCAGCCCGGCGGCGATTCGCAGCGCACGCGAGCGCAGCTCCGCGAAGCTGTGGACCGGCTCGGTGCCGCGGAACACCGCCCCGCGGTCGGGGAACCGGGTTGCCGCATGATCGAGAAGGGAGAAGAGATTCACCGGGGCTGTTCCTTTTACGGCTGATCCGCTCGTGCAGCCGATTGTAGGATATGACAACCGGCTCGGGCAGCCCCCCTGATCGACCGGCTCCCATGACAGCCCCGGTGCCCTGGGTCTATGGCGCCAAGCGGTTCAACTGCTCCAGGGCATCGGCGGGCAAATCCAGCTCTGCCGCCGCCAGATTCTCGCGCAGGTGACCGACCGACGAGGTCCCGGGAATCAGCAGCACATTGGGCGCCCGCTTCAGCAACCAGGCGAGCGCCACCTGCATCGGCGTCGCGCCGAGCCGGCGGGCGACGTCCGACAGCTGGTCCGACTGCAGCGGCGAGAAGCCGCCGAGCGGGAAGAACGGCACATAGGCGATCCCCTTGCCGGCCCCCTTGTCGGCAAGGTCGTCGATCAGCGCATCGTCCGCCCGGTGCACGAGATTGTAGTGGTTCTGAACGCAGACGATCTCGCAGATGCGGCGGCCTTCCTCGACTTGGGCGGCGGTAACGTTGCTGAGGCCGATGTGCCGGACCAGCCCCTGCCGCTGCAGGTCGGCCAGCACGCTCAGTTCCCGCTCGATCGGCCCCTCGGCGGGCGCGTGGCCGTGGTCGCCCCACAGCCGCAGATTGACGACGTCGAGCACATCCAGGCCGAGATTGCGCAGATTGTCGTGCACGGCCTGCCGCAATTCGTCGGGCGAGGACGCTTGGAGCCAGGACGCATCGTCGCCGCGCCGTCCGCCGATCTTGGTGACGATCAGCAGATCGTCCGGATAGGGCGCCAGCGCCTCGCGGATCAGCCGATTGGTGACATGCGGACCATAGAAGTCGCTGGTGTCGATGTGGTTCACGCCTGCTTCTATCGCATGGCGAAGCACGGCGATCGCCGCGTCATGGTCCTTCGGCGGGCCGAACACGCCGGGACCGGCAAGCTGCATGGCGCCGTAGCCGAGCCGCCGCACGGTCTTGCCGCCGAGGGCGAAACTGCCGGATTTGTCGAGATTGGACATGATGGCCTCCGTTTTGGTCTCGCCAAATCTAGTCGCCGACGGCCTGTTCGATTAGTCTGCACAGTCGGGACAGCCTGTGCGGATCGGCGAACAATGCAGCATGACCTGGGGGACCTGAACGCCTTCGTTGCGGTGGCCCGCGCCCGCGGTTTCCGCGAAGCCGCCCGCGCCACCAATGCCAGCGCCTCGGCCCTCAGCGAAGCCGTGCGGCGGTTGGAGGCACAGTTGGGCGTGAGGCTGCTCAACCGGACCACGCGCAGCGTGGTGCTGACGGAGGCGGGGGAGCGTCTGCTGGCCCGGCTCGCCCCCGCGCTGCGCGAGGTCGACGCCGCGCTCGACGTGGTGAACGGCTTCCGCGACCGGGTGGCGGGAACCCTCCGGCTGAATGTGCCGGTCAGCGTGGCAAGGCTGGTGCTTCCTGCGATCCTGCCGCGCTTCCTCGCCGCCTATCCCGAAATCAAGGTGGAGGTGATGGCGGAGGACAGCTTCGTCGACGTGCTGGAGGCTGGCTGCGACGCCGGCATCCGCTATGACGAGCGGCTGGAGCAGGACATGATCGCGGTTCCCATCGGCCCCCGCCGCCAGCGCTTCGCCACCGCGGCCTCACCCTCCTACCTCCGCGCGCATGGACGGCCGGAGCATCCGCGCGACCTGATGAACCATTCCTGTCTGCGCGGACGCTTTGCCAGCGGCGCCGCTCCGCTGTGGGAGTTCGAGCGCGACGGGGAGGTGATCCGGCTCGACCCGTCCGGACCGCTTGTTGTCGGGCCGGGAGGCGCCATGGAACTGGCGATCGACGCGGCGGTGTCCGGCGTCGGGGTGATCCATCTGTTCGAGCAGTGGCTGCGCCCGCATCTGGACAGCGGCGCTCTGGAGCCCGTTCTCGAACCCTGGTGGCAAAGCTTCTCCGGTCCCTTCCTTTATTATGCGGGGCGTCGTCTGGTGCCGGCGCCGCTCAGGGCCTTCCTCGACTTCATCAAGTCCGGAGATGGGGGTTCGCTGTCGCTGCGGTGAAACCAGGACGGCGGCCGGGGAGTTGACGGTGCGGAGGGAAAGCCGGGCAGGTCTTCCCGCAATCGCCCGATCTCGCTTGTCGAAGGAGCCCGCAATGCCGCGATTCCGGTCCGCACTCTTGCTGCTGGTGCTGTGGGCGGCGGCGGTCGCCCCTCCCGCGCTGGCGCAGCAGCATGCCATATCCATGTATGGCGAACCGAAATACGGCCCTGATTTCAACCACTTCGACTATGTGAACCCCGATGCGCCCAAGGGCGGCCGGGTGGCGCTGGCGGTGATCGGCTCCTTCGACACGCTCAACCCCTACACGCTGAAGGGCAGCGCAGCGGCGGGGCTCAGCCTGACCTACGACACGCTGATGACCGGCTCCGCCGACGAACCGTTCAGCGAATATGGACTGCTGGCCGAAAGCGTGGAGCCGGCGAAGGATCGCTCGTCCGTCCTGTTCGTGTTGCGAAAGGAGGCGCGCTGGCACGACGGCAAGCCGGTGACCGCGCAGGACGTGGTCTTCTCCTTCAAGATCCTGACGGAAACCCATCCCTTCTACCGCAGCTATTATGCCGGGGTGGACCGGGTGGAGGCTGTGGACCAGCGGCGCGTGCGTTTCGTCTTCAAGCCGGGCGATAACCGCGAACTGGCGCTGATCGTCGGGCAGCTGCCGGTGCTGCCGGAGCATTACTGGAAGGACAAAACCTTCTCGCAGACGACGCTGGAGCCGCCACTCGGCAGCGGACCCTACCGGATCGCCGCGGTCGATCCCGGCCGCTCCATCACCCTTGAAGGGTTCGGGGATTATTGGGGCAAGGATCTGCCGGTGAACCGGGGCCGCTACAATTTGGGGACGCTCGTCTACGACTATTACCGCGACAGCTCGGTCGCGCTGCAGGCGTTCCGGGCCGGGTTGGTCGATTTCCGGCAGGAGAATATCGCCAAGACCTGGGCCACCGGCTACGACTTTCCCGCCATGCGGGAGGGCAAGGTCAAGCGCGAGGAGATTCCCAACAGCCTGCCCGCCGGCATGCAGGGCTTCGCCTTCAACACCCGCCGCGCCGTTTTCGCCGACCCGCAGGTGCGCTGGGCGATCGCCCAGGCCTTCGATTTCGAATGGACCAACGAGGCGCTGTTCTATTCGGCCTACAAGCGGACCGACAGCTATTTCGAGAATTCCGACCTGCAGGCGGAGGGGCTTCCCGGCCCCGATGAACTGGCGCTTCTCACCCCGCTGCGCGATCAGGTTCCGCCAGAGGTCTTCACCCAACGCTACGAGCCGCCCAGCACCGTTGGACCGCGCACCATCCGCGACAATCTGCTGGAGGCCAAGCGCATCCTGGATGCCAAAGGCTGGACGGTCAGGAATGGCCTGCGCATCGACCCGCAGAGCGGCCGGCCGGTCTCCTTCGAAATCCTGCTGGATTCCCCCAGCTTCGAGCGCATCACCCTGCCCTTCATCGAGAATCTGAAGCGGCTCGGCATCCGGGCCACCGTGCGCACCGTGGACAGCGCGCAGTATGAAAACCGCGTCCGCGATTTCGACTTCGACATGGTCGTCGCCCTCTGGCCGGAATCGCTGTCGCCCGGCAACGAGCTGCGCGACGCCTTCGGATCCGACAGCGCCGACCGGCCCGGCAGCCGCAACCTCGCCGGCATCCGCAATCCGGCGGTGGACCGTCTCATCGACGCGGTGGTCACCGCCGGTTCGAAGCAGGAGCTTCACACGGCGGTCGGCGCGCTGGACCGCGTTCTGCTGTGGAACCACTATGTGATCCCGCACTGGTACAATGGCAGCTTCCGGATCGCCTATTGGAACCGGCTTGCCCATCCCGCGACCGTTCCGCCCTATTCGCTCGCCTTCGACAGCTGGTGGGTGCGCAGCGCCGCTGTCGCCGGGGCCCGCTGATGGTTCCCGCATGGCCAGCTTTCTTGGAACCGCTACGGCGTGCCAGGGTTAAGCTTGAAAGCAAATGCAGGGAGCGATCATCCATGCCGAACGAAACGACCCGTTCGCTGCGTCTCGCGGCGATGTTGGCCGGATGCCTGGCGCTGGCCGGGTGCGGCAGCGAGGCGACGGGGCTCGGCCTCAACCTCGTCTCGCAGGAACAGCTCGCCGATCTGGGCAAGCAGGACTGGCAGCGCCTGGTCTCCTCCACGCCGGCCACCAACAACCAGTCCTACCGGCGCCGGGCCGAGGAGGTGTCCGCGCGCCTGCTGCGTGCCGCCGGCCTCGACGCCTCGAAATGGGAGGTCCGCGTCTTCCAGGGCGAGGAGGCCAACGCCTTCGCCCTCCCCGGCCAGAAGATCGGCGTCTATGAAGGGCTGTTCCGCTACGCCAAGAACGACGCGCAGCTGGCCGCGGTGATCGGCCACGAGATCGCCCACAATCTGGACGCCCACGCCGCCGAGCGCGTCAGCACCCAGATGGCAACCGAGGCCGGGGCCGGCATCGTCGGCGCGGCACTGGGCGCCGGCGGCGTCCCGGCCAGCCAGCAGATCGCCGCAGCGCTCGGCACCGGTGCGCAGTACGGCCTGATCCTGCCCTATTCGCGCAATCAGGAGCTGGAGGCCGACCGCGATGGGCTGATGCTGATGGCGCGCGCCGGCTACGACCCGCGCGAGGCGGTGGCGTTGTGGGAGAACATGCGGCAGGCCGGATCGTCACCGCCGGTCTTCCTGTCCACCCACCCCGGCATCGACGACCGCATCGGCCAGCTGAATCGCCTGATGCCGGAAGCGATGAAGCTCTACGCCCCGAAATGACGGCGTCTCCGGGCTGCGGCGTGTTGGCATAGCCCGACACCATTTCGGCTCAGCAGTCGATAGACTCAGCGGTCGGCCGGCGGCTGGCCTGCGCCATCGCCGACCGTCGACAGATCGTTTCCATCGGCCCCCGCCAGATGCCGGCAGAGCGCAGCGGCCAGCGTGCGCGGGGTGACCGGCTTGTGCAGCAGGTGGAAGCCGTACCGGAGGGCGTCGTTCTGCGGCTCGGTGCCGATCTCGCCGGTGACGATCAGGCCGGGAATGGCCGGATCGTGCATCGCGCGGATGCGCAGGATGGCCTCCGTGCCGATGCGCTTGTCCCGCAGGCGGTAGTCGACGATGAGGATGTCCGGCCGCCGCCCGTCCCGTTCCAGGCTCTCCACCGCGCGGTCGGTCGAATCGGCGGCGATCACGTCGAATTTCCAGGCGTGAAGGATGCTTTCCATCCCGGCCAGGACGATGGGGTCGTCATCCACGACCACCGCCAGCCGCGTCTCTCCCCGCTCCAGCGGTGCCGGCGTCGCCTCGGCGGGCCGGGGCTCCGGGGGGGCGCGGTCTTCGGTGGCAAGCGGCACGGCGATGCTGAACAGCGCCCCCTGCCCGGACTGCGAATGCACCGTGACGGGATGATCCAGCAGGTCCGACAGACGGCGGACGATCGCCAGCCCCAGCCCGAGCCCCTGGTTGCGGTCCCGCTCGGGATTCTCGATCTGATACAGCTCTTCGAAGACGCGGTGGATCTGGTCGGCCGGGATGCCGCATCCGCTGTCGCGGACCCCGATCAGCAGATGATCGGCCTGCAGGGTGCATTCGACCGTGACGCCGCCCTGGTCGGTGTAGCGGATGGCGTTCTCCACCAGATTGCGCAGCATGCGGCCGAGCAGGACACGGTCGCTGCGGATCGCCGTGTGGCAGGGCGACACCCGCCAGTCCAGCCCCTTTTCCTGGGCGAGCGGCGCATAGGCGTCGTCCAGGCTCCTCAGCAGATCCGACGCGCGGAACTCCTCCAGCTGCGGCGCCACGATGCCGGCGTCCAGGCGGGAGATGTCGAGCAACCCGTCCAGCAGCCCCTTGAGAATGTCCAGACCATGCTGAAGACGGCCCAGCGCGTCCAGGCCGGGGCCGTCGGTCAGGTGTGGGCGCAGCACCTCGGCGAACAGCAGGATCGACTGCATCGGCTGGCGCAGGTCGTGGCTGGCGGCGGCGAGAAAGCGGCTCTTGCTGCGGCCCGCTTCCTCGGCCGCGTCACGGGCGTGGTGGATGTCGTGGATGTCGACGGCGCCGCCATACCAGGCGACGATCCGTCCCCCCTGGTGGATCGGATGGGTGCGGCTGAGATGCCACCGGTAGGTTCCATCGGCCCGGCGCAGGCGCAGTTCGTATTCGTGCGGCGCGCCGACGGCAATGGCGCGGGCGCGGATCGCCTGGACATGCTCGACATCGTCCGGATGGAGGTCTTCCATCCGGTTGGCCTCGGTCGTCATGCGGCCGGTGTAGGCGCGGAAGGCGGCGTTGACGAATTCCAGCGTACCGTCCGGATGGTTCACCCACATCATGTGCGGCGCGTTCTCGACCAGGGCGCGGAGCCGTTCCTCGCTGGCGCGCAGCGCGGCGGACGCCGCCTCGTTGGCCTGCATCTGCCGGTCGAGGTCTTCGGCCAGCGCATCGAACGACAGTCCGAGTCTGCTCATTTCCGGGCCGTCCACCGCGCCGACGCGGGCGGAGCGGTCACCGGAACGCCAGCGTTCGGTCGCGGCGATCAACGCTGTCACCGGCTGATGGATATGGCGTCTGGCGATCAGGAACGCCGCCAGCAGGCCGAGCATCAGCGTGGCGGCGATCCAGATCAGCGACCGCCACAGCGCGTCGTCGATGCTGCTCATCGCCGCATCATGGTCGATACCGATTGCCACGAAGATGTGCCGGACCCCGGCCGACAGCGGAACATAGGCAAACACCCGCTCGACGCCGTCGATCCCCATCAACCGGGCGGTTCCCACGGCGTCGGCATCCAGCAGCGGGCGGAATCGTTGCGGCAACGCCGCGCCGACGAGTACAGGCCGTGCCGGTGCGTGGGCCAGCACGATGCCGTTGCTGTCGGCCACCAGCAGCGACGCGTTGTCGGGGAGCGGGTGTTCGGAGAGATAACGTTCGAGCCAGCCGAGGTCGATCAGCGCCGTGACCACGCCGATCGGCGGACCG
Source organism: uncultured Azospirillum sp. (assembly GCA_965650625.1). Classification (GTDB taxonomy): domain Bacteria; phylum Pseudomonadota; class Alphaproteobacteria; order Azospirillales; family Azospirillaceae; genus Azospirillum. The sequence goes on from CBFGPE010000067.1 coordinate 32,014, forward strand.
TCGGCGTGGTCACGGCGGATCGGCAGGCCGAACGGCATGGCGGCCTTGCCGTTGTGCCGCTGCCGGATGAACTCGCCGACGGTGAAGCCGCCGCTTTCCAGGGCGGCGCGCACATGCACCCGGTCGGCGATGCTCCGTCCGGTCAGGGCCGCGTTGGTGGAGCAGAGGATGACCCCGTCCGTGCCGGCGAGGTTGATCGACAGATAGTCCGCGATCCGCGAACCCGTGCGCGTCAGCAGCGTCTGGCAGGCGGACGCATCGAGAGCCTGCGCGGCCGATGTCTCGGCCAGCAGTTCCAGCATCTGGCGCACGCCTTCGACGAGGCGCTGCTGCTCGCCGCCCAGCAGGCTGAGAAGCTGCCGCGCATGCTCGTGGATTTCCTCCGAGCGCTGGCGGCGCAGGTCGATCTGGTTCCAGACCTCCAGGGCGCAGACCGGTACCAGGGCCAGGAACACGAGCAGCAGCAGGCGGGTCAGGAAGCTCATGGCGCCCCGATTCCTGCCCTGGTGCTGTGGGTTGCGACCGTCATTGCTCCGTCTCCCGTCCGGCCCCGCACCCCTTTAACCGTCGGGGATTGCCGAACGCTGCCATGCGATCGCCATTTGCGGCCCGGCAGGTTCGACGGGAAATCGGCGAAGCACAACAGATCAGAAGAGGGAGCGATCGGGGTGCCCCGCACACACGCAGGGCGCCCCGGCCGTCACCCCGCCGCGATGGCGCTGTTCAGCGAGGCGATCAGGATGTGGGCGTCCACCGGCTTGCCCAGCACGGAGCGGGCGCCGCCGGCGATCGCCCGCGCCAGCGTGGTCTCGTCGGCATAGGAGGTCATGAACAGGATCGGCGGATGTCCGCCGCCGTCGGCGTTCAGCCGCTCCTGCATCTCCAGCCCGGACAGGCCGGGCATGCGCACGTCCAGGATGATGCAGGCGATGCCGCCGCGGTCGGCGCTGGCGAGGAAATTCCCCAGGAAATCCTCGGCGGAGACGAACGACCGGCAGCGGAATCCGACGGACCGCAGCAGGTCGTCCAGCGCCTCGCGGATCGCCTCGTCGTCATCGACCACCGCTATCAGGGGTGCGTTGGACACTTCGTGATGCCTCGACCGGATGGAGGCGCCGTTCCCTGGCGCCACGCGCATCCTAGCCGGACGGGACTGCGGGGAGATACCACACCTAGGTCTACTCCTTTGCGGTCCAATTTTCAGGGGCCTACTCCTCCGGGTCCAGCACCTCGGCCTTGCGGACGAGGTCGGCGACCGAGCGCACCTGCATCTTCCGCATCACCTTGCCGCGGTGCAGCTTCACCGTCACCTCGCTGATGCCGAGATCGCCGGCGATCTGCTTGTTCAGCCGGCCCTTGACCACCTCGGCCATCACCTCGCGCTCCCGTGGGGTCAGGGTCGCGGCCAGCGATTCCACCGTCATCGCGGCGGCCCGGTCGCGCCGCCTAGTCCGGTCGCGGGCGATCGCAGCCTCCACCGCGTCCAGCATGTCCTGGTCGCGGAAGGGCTTGATGAGGAAATCCATCGCACCTGCCTTCATCGCCCGCACCGACATCGGCACGTCGGCGAAACCGGTCATGAAGATGATGGGCAGCGCGATGCCCAGGCTGTCCAGCCTCGTCTGGAACTCCAGTCCGCCCAGGCCGGGAAGCCGCACGTCCAGGATCAGGCAGCCCGGCCGGTCGGGAACCGCTGCCGCCAGCAGTTCGGCCGTGCTGCCGAAGGCAAGGCTTTCGATGCCGACCGATCGCAGCAGATCGACCACCGCCTCCCGCATCCCGGCATCGTCATCGACGACGAGAACCAGCGGATCGTCCTTGGGTGTTTGCGGGACGGGCGGTGGCGGCATGGCGGTCAGTCCTCTCGTGCCGATGCCGGCGGAACGGCCGGCGATGCGGAAAGCGCGGGCGATGGCCCGGTAGATGCTGGGGCAGGAGTCGGAGGTTGGGGCAAAGCCGCGGGTAAGGTGAACTCGAACACCGCACCACCCTCCGTATGATTGTGCGCGGTCAGCGTGCCGCCACAGGATTCGACGGTGGACCGGCAGATCGACAGCCCCATGCCCATGCCGTCCGGCTTGGTGGTGAAGAAGGAGTCGAACAGGCGGGCGCGGCTGGCTTCGTCGATGCCCCGGCCGCGGTCGCGGACCGCCACCCTCACCTCGGTGCCGTCCCTATCCCCGGCCCCGGCCCGCTCGACGGTGACGGTCAGCTCGCGGCGCGGGGTTCCCGCCTCCGCCATGGCATGCAGGCCGTTGGTGACGAGGTTGATCAGCACCTGCTGCAAGCCGACCCGGCTGCCCCGCACCGGCGGCAGGTCGGGCGCGAAGCCGGTGACCATCACCGTCGCGGCGGCCGACAGTTCGCGTTCAAGCAGCAGCGCCACCTCCTCCACCAGCTGGCGCAGGTCGATGATCTCGTCGCAGCGGGTGTCCTTGACCAGCATGCCGCGGGTCCGCTGCACGATGTCGGCGGCGCGCTTGCCGTCTCGGACCATGCGGTCCACCGCCTTGGCGGCGGTCTCGATGTCCGGCGGGTCGCGGCGCAGCCAGCGCAGGCAGGCCTGAGCGTTCAGCACGATGGCGCCCAGCGGCTGGTTCAACTCGTGGGCGATGGAGGCGGACAAAGCGCCCAGCGTGGCCGCGCGCGCCGCGCGGGCGAGTTCCGCCTGCGCCGCCAGCAGCGCCTCCTGCGTGCGTTCGCGCTGGGTGATGTCGACGACGCCGGCCACGACCCGGTCGAAGCCGACGCCGTCGTCCGGGAAGCTGATGCCCAGCAGCACCGTCAGGGTGCGCCCGTCGGCGGCGATCAGCTGCGCCCGCCCCTCGAACCGGTCACGCCCGTCCCAAAGCGCCAGAAGGATCTGCGGTAGCGCCGGATCCTCGGCAGGAAGGAAGCGGCCGAGCGGCCCCAGCACCTCGGACCGGCCGGCGGCGCCCAGCAGTTCCAGGGTGGCATCGTTGACGTTGGTGGTGACCACCGACGCCCCCATCTGCCGCGACCAGCCGGGATTGGCCCGCGCATGGGCGGCGATGTCCGTCACCCCGTCCGCCCGCAGCGCGTCGAGCGCCGCCGTCACCGCTGTGAAATCCTGTTCCCACAGCGAAATGCGCGCCTGCTCGAACATGCCGCGGTAGCGCCTTTCGCTGCGCGCCAGCGCGTTGTTGGCCCGGACCAGCAGCGCCCGCGACTCATGGTCCCGCACCAGCAGTGCACCGGTGATCAGGATGGCTGCCAGCGAGACGCCGCAGCGCAGCACCGCCGACAGGTCCATGTCGTGCCAGTGCGACAGAAAGAAGGACAGCACCGCCAGCAGCGCGCAGCCGGCCGCCACCCGCAGGATGCCCCGCCGGGACAGCGCCGTGGCCGCCAGGAGCAGCACCAGGACATACAGGACCGCGATGGCGCTTTCGATGTCGGTGAAGGTGTCGATGACGAACACGGTCAGCGCCAGCGGGATCGCCAGCACGCCGAGCCGGCGCTCGGCCGCCCGGCCCGCCGCCTGCGAACCGCCCCACTCCGCCCCCGCCCACTCCGCGCCCATGCGCCCGTCTCCAACCTCGGGATGCCCATCCGATTCCGGCAGCTTGCCTGCGGGTGCCGACCGCTTCTTGAACGATCTGCCGATGACTTGAACGATCTGGACGCGGTGGAGCCAGTCATACCTAGGGTTGGTTGAGAAGGCCACCGCACCGGCGCTACCATCCTTTCCCCACGCCTTCCCCAACGAACGCATCAGGCCGCAGGAGCCCGCCATGGTCGACGCCATCATCATCGGAGCCGGCCAGGCCGGACCGCCGCTCGCCGAACGCCTCACCGCCGCC
>CBFGPE010000068.1:0-35108 GCA_965650625.1 uncultured Azospirillum sp.
CGCGCTGAAGAGCCTGGCGACCAACATCGACGTCACTTATCAGGTCGACGACGGCGGGCTGATGCGCATCTCCACCGCATCGGGCAAGTCGCTGCTCGACAGCAAGGTGCATGAGCTGTCCTACACGCCGGCCGCCTCGGTCAGCGCAAGCACGGTCTACAGCGCCAGCGGAACAAGCGGTTTCAACGGGATCATGCTGAACGGCACCGACATCACCGGCTCCTCGCTCGGCGGCACGCTGGGCGCCCTGGTGCAGCTGCGCGACACCGACCTGCCGGCACAGCAGGCAAGCCTGGACGAGTTGGCGACCACCCTGATGGACAGCCTCAACGCGATCCAGAACCAGGGCACCTCCTACCCCGCCCCGCAAAGCCTGACCGGCACCGAGACAGTCTCGGCCGGCGACGCACTGAAGGTGACCAGCGGCACGCTACGCATCGCCGTCACCGACAGCAGCGGCACGGCGGCGGAGGTCCTGGACATCGATTTGTCGACCATGTCGACGCTGCAGGACGTCGTCGACGCCATCAACACGATGAGCAATGCGTCCGCCTCGATCTCCGCCGACGGCAAGCTGGTGATCTCCGCCACCGATGCCAGCAACGGCATCGCGCTGGGCGGGGATAACGGCGCCTTCTCCACCGCTTACGGCATGAACGACCTGCTGACCGGCACCGGCGCCTCCGACATCAAGGTCGCGACCCGCATCGCCGGCGACAGCAGCCTGCTCGCCACCGGCGCCCTGTCCTCCACCAGCGGGCTGACCACCGGCGACACGGCGCTGACCAGCGGAGAGGGATCGGTGGCGCAGGCGCTGTATGCCGCCTTTTCCGCCAGCCACGACTTCGATGCCGCCGGTGGTTTGAGCGCGCGCAGCACGACCTTCGCCGGTTATGCCGGCGCGGTGATCCAGGGCGCGGCGACGCTCGCCGACACGGCATCCGCCGCCTACGACAGCCAGAACAGCTACACCAGCAGCCTCGAATCGACCTTCTCGTCGCAGAGCGGCGTGAATGTCGACGAGGAGACCGCCGCGATCTCCACCCTGCAATCCGCCTACGAGGCCGCAGCCGCGGTCATGAAGACGCTGCAGGAGATGTTCAGCACGGCGCTCGACATGGTCCAGTAGAGGAGACCGCGATGGAACGGGTCGCGACCTACAACCATCAGAACACGCTCGTCCAATATATGATGAAGGCCGAGGCCAAGGTGGCCGCGGAACAGGTCCGCTCGGCGTCGGGGTTGAACTCCACCGACTACAAGGGCATCGCGTCGGACAGCGGCCGGCTGGTCAACCTCGAAAGCCATTACCGCCGGCTGGAACAGTATATCGACGAGGGCGAGGTCGTGAACGGCCGCATCCAGTCGATGTACGACGCCACCGGCAGCATGTCCGACCTGACCTCCCGCCTCAGCGCGCTGATCACCGGCCTGCAGGGCGACAACGCCGCCGGCGTCGAAGGCGTGGTGGCGGAAGCGGCCCAGCTGATGCAGGAATTCGGCGGGCTGCTGAACACCCAACAGGACGGCCGCTATCTCTTCGCCGGCGGACGCACCGACCAGCAGGCGGTCGACCTCGACAGCTACGCCGCCGCGACCTACCCGTCGAGCGCCGACACCGGCTATTACCAGGGGGATTCGACCGTCGCCCACTTCCAGGCGGCCGACGATTTCGTGCTGTCCTACGGCGTCACCGCCGACCAGCCGGCCTTCGAGAAGGCCCTGCGCGCCTTCAGCCTGATCGCCAACATGTCGACCGACCCGGTCGACGACGATCTGCTGGCCGAGGCGACGCAGCTCGCCTCCGACGCCACCGACGGCCTGTCGATCGTGCAGGCCAAGCTCGGCGCCGCCAGTTCGTCGCTGGAGAACACCATCGACCGCCATGTCGACGAGCAGCTGGTGCTGCAAACCCAGGTGGAGGACATCCGCAGCGTCGATCTGGCGGAATCCACCACCAAGCTGTCGCAGCTCCAGGCCTCGCTGGAGGCGACCATGAGCCTGATGAAGATCCTTGAGGAGAACAACCTGTCCAAATACCTGTGAACGCGGGGGCGGCACAAAAAAGCGCTAACCCGATCGAAAAATCCCGCCAGCTTTCGCCGCCTGCCCCGTGAGTCCCAGTGAGGGTCGCCGAAACGGCCCGGTTCGATCAGGAGACCACATCATGCCCGTCATCTCGACCAACACGGCTTCCAATTCGGCCCTTCGCTACCTGAACATCAACTCGACCAACCAGTCGGATTCGGTCTCGAAAATCGCCAGCGGCTCGCGCATCACCAAGGCGTCGGACGACGCCGCCGGCCTCGCCGTCGGCACCTCGCTGCAGTCGGACATCACGGTGCTGAACCAAGCGGCCACCAACGCCTCGCATGGGTCGTCGATCCTGCAGACCGCCGACGGCGGCATGTCCAGCATCTCCGACATCGTGCAGCGCATGCGGTCGCTGGCCACGCAATCGCTGTCCGGCTCGGTCACCGACAACGAGCGCTCCTATCTCGACGCCGAGTTCCAGCAGTTGCAGGACGAAATCGACGGCATCGCGTCGGGCACCCGCTTCAACGACGAATCGCTGCTCGATGGTTCGACCAACTGGTCGACCGGCGTGAACTTCCGCGTCGGCACCACCTCGAACGACAACATCACCGTCACCATCGCCGGTGTCACCTCGACGGGGCTGGGTATCAACGCCCTGGATGTCGGCACCTCGGCCACCGCCGCCGCCGCGCTGACGGCGCTCGACACCGCGGTGACCACCCTGTCGGACGCCCGCGCCGACGTCGGCGCGCTGATCTCGCGCTTCGAATTCCGCAGCGACATGATCGACACCACGATCGAAAACACCGAGGCCGCCCAGTCCGCCATCATGGACGTCGACGTGGCCGAGGAGCAGTCGAAACTGTCGTCGGAAAAAGTCCTGACCCAGGCCGCCATCGCGGTTCTGTCCCAAGCGAACTCGATGCCGGAAAATCTCCTCTCCCTTCTCCGCTGACGGTTCGTAAGGCCGCCGGCGGGGGCGCGCTCCGCACAGCCTCACACACTCGTGGGGCGCGTCTCCGGCGGCCGTTTTCCTCTCGTCATCAGCGCCATGGAATTCACGGTCATGACCTCTTCACGGCCGTGCCATCCGCCGCCCGTCGGGCGGCCGGAGCCGGGAGAGTTCTGCAATGACAACGGTCAGCTCCACCACGTCCAGCACGGCCGCGAGCACCGGCTATTCCGCCCTGTCTTCCAGCGATTCGGGCACCGGCATCGACTATGCCACCCTGATCGAGGCGAAGGTCAATGCGAGGCTGGCGAAGGCCGACCGGATCGACACCAAGACCACGGCGAACGAGGCGAAGATCACCGCCTACACCGACCTGCAGGACAAGCTGCAGGCGGTCAACGACGCCATCGACGGGCTGCGCAACCGCAGCGTCTCCACCGGCGCGTCCTCCAACCTGTTCAGCCAGCGGACCGCCTATGTCGGTGACGACGACGTGTTCAGCGCCACGGTGGACGACGATACGGAGGTCGGCACCTATTCGGTCGTGGTGCAGCAACTCGCCACCAAGCACAAGATCGCGGCGGACGCCGTCAGCAGCAAGACCGACGCGCTGGGCTATTCCGGCAGCTTCACGCTCCAGGCCGCCGACGGCAGCGCCGTCACCATCCAGGTGGACAGCGACGACAGCCTGACCGACCTGCGCGACGCCATCAACACCAACAAATCGACCAGCGGAGTGACCGCCAGCATCGTACAGGTCAGCGACAGCAGCTATCAGCTGATCCTGACCTCCAACGACACTGGTCAAGCCATTTCGCTGAGCGACAGCGGCGATGGCGGCGGCGTGCTGTCCTCGCTTGGCCTGACCGACAGCGACGGCGCCATCAAGAACGAGCTGGTCGCGGTGCAGAATGCGATCGTCGAGGTGGACGGCGTCACCATCACCCGCAGTTCCAACACCATCGACGACGCCATCGAAGGCGTGACGCTGAACCTCTACAGCGCCAGCCCCGACACGGCGGTCTCGATGGAGGTGTCGACCGACCTGTCCTCGATCAAGTCGGCGATCACCAGCTTCGTCGACGCTTACAACGAATACCGCGACTTCGTTCTGACGCAGCAGGCGACGACCACCGACGGCACGGCGTCCAGCGACGCGACTCTGTTTTCCGACAGCCTGCTGCGGCAGATCGTCCGGTCGGTCAACAGCGCCCTCAACACGTCGATCACCACCGACGACGGCACGGTGCTGTCGATGGCCTCGCTGGGCATCAGTTTCAACAGCTCCAACGAACTGGAACTGGACGAGGACACGCTGAACAGCATCCTCAGCAGCGATGTCGATGCGGTTAAGCAGTTGCTCGGCCTCAACATGACCTCGTCGTCCAGCCAGATGTCGCTGCTGCGCTACACCAGCAGTGCTTCGGCTTTGTCCTTCACGCTGGATATCGTGCGCGGCGACGACGGGACTCTCACCTCGGCATCGGTCGGCGGCGACAGCAGCCTGTTCACCGTCAGCGGCAACCGCATCATCGGCGCGACCGGCACCGCCTATGAAGGCATCGTGCTGGTCTATTCCGGCAACAGCGGCAGCGTCGACATCGATTTCTCGCAGGGGCTGGCCGACAAGCTGTTCGGCGTCATCGACGATGCGTCGGCGGACTATGACAGCGACCTCGCCAGCGCCATCGACGACCTGGAAACCCGGGATACCGAGCTGGAAAGCCGCTCGACCGACATCAAAACCAAGGCCGAGACCTACCGCACCACCCTGACCGCCTATTACGCCCGGCTGGAGGCTGCCGCCGAGACGGCGGCCCTTCTGCTGAAACAGCTGACCTACAGCGACAGCAGCGACGACAGCTGACACCCGGTCACGGCACATCCAATGATGAGGATTTGGCGCCATGCGCAATTCCGCCTATTCGAAAGCCCTGAATGCCTACGCCGTCGCCAACAGCGCGGTGCCGCCGCTGGTCGCCGTGGTGCGGCTGTACGAGCGGGCGATGACCCATCTGTATGCCGCCCGCGACGCCGCCGCGGACCGCCGGTTCGAAGCGCACCACAGCGCGGTCCGAAATGCGATCATGGTGTTCGCAGGCCTTGATTCCATTTTGGTTTTCGACAAAAATGAGGATGTCGCGCTGACGCTTCGCCGATTCTATCACCGGCTGATCGCGCAGGCCGGCGCCGCCGCCAGCCGGAAGGATCCGGTGGCGGCCTGTGACTCGCTCATCCGCCAGACATCCTTCATGCTGAAGGCCTGGCAGGCCATCGCCGCAGAACGCGGCGGGCCATCCACTGTCGTCGGTGCGCCGGCCAAAGGGCCGCATGCATCCGTCGTCGGGAGAACGATGGATCATGCAAACGGCGGACTCTCGGGCGGACTCTCGGCTTGACCTTCCGCGGGAGAATTCCAGCGTCGGGCGCTCCATGTCCGGGGACCTGAGCCGGGGTCCCGCCTCCGGCGTCATCATTCCCACGGACGAGGACAGCGACGAAGCGCTGATGGCGCAAATCCGCGCCGGCAGTCAGACGGCTTACCGGCGGCTGGTGAATCGCCACCTGAAGCGCACCTACGCGCTGGCCCGCCGCCTGACCGGCAACGAGGCGGAGGCCGAGGACGTCGTGCAGGACGCTTTCCTCCAGGTCTGGCAACGCCGCACCCAATGGAGCGACGACGGCGGCGCCCGGTTCACGACGTGGCTGTACCGCGTGGTGGTGAACCGCTGCATCGACCACAAGCGCCGGCCGGTCGGCCAGGATCTGGAAACCGTGGCGGAGCCGTCGGACAGCGCGCCCGACGCGGTCAGCACCATCCATCGCCGGCAGGTCGCCGCGCGCCTGTCCGATGCCCAGAACAGGCTGACCCCGCAGCAGCGAGCCGCCGTGACGCTGTTTTATTACGAGAATTTAAGCAACGCCGACATCGCCGCCGTTATGCAAATCAGCATAGGTGCTGTAGAGTCGCTTTTGAAACGCGCGCGCCAGCAGCTCCGGCTGCTGCTGCGCGCCAGTGCGCAGGCGGCCAGGGATTCATTCGATGACGGATGAGGAGTTTCGCGATCGGCTCGATCGCTATGGAGGCGACCTCGCCCTCTGGCCGGCCGATGCGGCCAGGGACGCGCGGCGCCTTCTTCTGCGTTCGGTCAGGGCGCAGGCGATGCTGGACGAAATGGTGACGATGGAACTGGCGCTCGGGCAATCGGAAGACCGCCCGCCCCCGGATCTTGCCGACCGCATCTTCGCTGCCGCCTTCCGCCTGCCGCCGTCCAACCGGACCTTCGACGAGGATGGCGATCAGCCGCCGCGGCTGATGTAGGCCGCTCAGCCCCCCGCCACCCGCCGCAACTCCGTCGCGATCCGCTCCAGCGCCTGTTCAAGCCCCTGCCCACCCAGCGGCTGGAACAGGCGCATCGACGGGTACCAGGGCCGGCCGGCGGTGCCGAGTTGCGTCCAATCCCGATGCCCGAAGCGCCAGATCGGCACTCCCAACGCGCCGGCCAGCTCCGCCACCGAATTCGCCGGCGCAATGACGAGGTCGAGCGCCGATACCAGCGCCGCCGTCTCCTCGAAATCGTCGCGCAGGTCCAGCCCGGTCCAGCCATAGATCGGCTGCCCGAACCGGCGCTCCGCCGCCAGGATCTCGCGCTGGCACTCGTCATACTGCAGGTTCACGAAGGTGACGCCGGGCACCGCAAAGATTGGTCCCCAGGCATCCAGCGGCAGATAGGCGCTGCGGCGGTCGGCGGTCATCACCTGGCTGCGCCAGCTGATGCCGACCCGCAGATCGTCGCCCGCGCCATCCAGCCGCTCTCGCCAATCGGCGACGCGGCTGCCGTCGGCGAACAGCCAGCAGGACCGCGCCGGAAAGCCCGACAGCCGTTCGCGCAGCAGGCGCGGGACCGAGCCGGCCGGAATGTGATAGTCGCAATCGACCGTCTCCGCCTCCATCTGGCCGCAGGGCGGCTGTTCGGCACGCACCGTCGCCTTCGGGAAGGAGCGGGCGAACAGCGGCACCAGCCGGCGTTCGCATTCGATCACCACGCGGCCGGCCATCCTGATCAGGTCGGGATAGCAGGAGGCGAACAGGAACTCGTCCCCCACCCCCTGCTCGCGCCAGACGAACAGGCGCTTGCCGTCCAGCGGCTCGCCCGTCCATTCGGGGATGGTGAAGCGCCGCTCCGGCCGCACGCGTCCGGCCTTGAAGCGGAAGGCGTAGTCGGCCCAGCCGGCGCTCAGCGCGCCGCGTTCCAGCGACAGCAGGCCGCGGTTGAAGCGGGCCAGCGCATGACCGGGCGCCGCCGCGACGGCGCGCTCGAACCAGCGGCCAGCGTCGGCGCGCCCTTGCCGCTGCTCCGCCAGACCCAGGGTGCAGAGCGGGTCCGCCAACGATGGCGCCAGCGCCAGCGCCTTGCGACAGGCGACGTCGGCCTCGACGGGGCTCTGGGCGCCGTGCAGCGCATAGGCCAGCACGGCGTGCAAAGGTGCATGGCCGGGCATCAGCCGGATGGCACGGCGCACCTGCGCCACCGCCGGGCTGAAGGCCTCGCGGTCCGACAGGTCGGCGCCGAGATTGCCCAGCGCATCGGCGAAGCCGGGGTGCAGCGCCAACGCGCGTTTCCAGCAATGCTCGGCTTCCGCCCACCGCCCCTGGGTCTTGCAGGCATTACCCAGATTGTTCCATGCCTCCGCCCGGCCGGGCTCGCGGGCGATGGCACGACGCTGCCACCGCTCGGCACCGGCAAGGTCCCCAAGCGCCGAGTCCGCCAGCCCCAGGTTGACGAGCGCCGGAACATGGCACGGGTCGAGCACCAGCGCGGAGCGGAACCGCGCCCGCGCCTCCTCATGGCGACCCTGCGCATGCAGCAGCAGGCCAAGATTGTTGCAGGTCTCGGCATGGTCGGGCTCGCGGCGCAGAGCCTCGACATAGGCGCCTTCGGCCTCGCCGAACCGGCCCAGCCCCTGAAGCGTGGCGCCCAGATTGGCCCAGACCGACCCGTTGTCGGCTCCCAGCCCGATAGCGTCCCTATAGGTGGCGGCAGCCTCGGCTATCGCACCCCAGCGGCGCAGCGCATTGGCCAGCGCGACGCGGGTGCCACCATCCTGCGGCCGAAGTTTTGCCGCCAGCCGGTAGCAGCCGATGGCGGGTCCGGCCTGCCGCAAATCCTCCAGCGCCCGCCCCATGCCGAGCCGCGGTTCGGCCGCATTCGGCACCAGACGCGCCGCAGCGCGGTAGCAGCGCAGCGCCACCACCGGCCGCCCCTGCCGCCCGGCGATGGAGCCCAGCAGGCACAGTGCGGCGGCATCGTCAGGATTGACGGCAAGAGCCCGGCGGGCACTGGCGAGTGCAGCGGCCACCCGCCCCTCCTCCATCAGTGCTTGGCCAAGCGCCAGATGGTAGGAGCCGACCAGCGCATTGGACCGCGCCGCGGTGTCGAACAGCCGGGTGGCGTCGGTCCTGCGCCCGTCCTGATAGGCGATGTGGCCCAGCAGATGGGCGGCATCGCCATGCGTCGGGTCGATCCGCAGGATTTCGCGGCAAAACCGCTCCGCCCGCTCGCTCTGTCCGGCATTGTGATGCTGAACCGCAAGACGCAGCAATCCGTCGGTACGCCGTGTCGCGTTCCCGTCCATGGTCGTCGCCATTCCGTCAATGAACCCGTCGGCGGCATCGGGCCGCGCTTGTTCGTTGTACGGCGACGGCGGCGAACTCCTGCGCCGGCCATCCGGTTCAGACGGCGACCATCTCCATCAGCCGGGCGCGGTCGGCGGACGACGTAGCTTCTCCATGGAGCGTGATCCGGCCCCGTTCCACCGCGTAGAACCGGTCGGCGACGTCCAATGCGCGGTGGATGTTCTGCTCCACCAGCAGTATGGTCAGTCCCGCCTGCTTCAACTCGATGATGATCCTGAAGATTTCGTCCACGATCATCGGGGCGAGGCCCTCGGTCGGCTCGTCGATCAGCAAAAGTTTGGCCGTGCCCACCATCACGCGGGCCATCGCCAGCATCTGCTGCTCGCCGCCGGACAGGGTGGTGCCCAACTGCCGCCGCCGTTCGGCCAGACGGGGGAAGCGGGCGAAGGCCTGTGCGATCGCCTGTTCATTCTCCCGGCGCGCCCGGCCGGGACACTGGCGCAGCCCCAGCCGCAGGTTCTCCTCGACGCTGAGGCCCGGGAAGATGCGGCGATCCTCCGGCACCAGCCCAAGCCCGAGGCGGGCGATGGCATCGGGCGTCTGCCCGGCCAGATCGACGCCACCATATCGGATCGTCCCGGAACTGGCCGGCACCCAGCCGGCGATGGATTTCAGGATGGTGGTCTTGCCGACACCGTTGCGGCCGAATAGCCCGACCACCTCGCCCGGTCCGGCCTGCAGGGACACCCCCTGCAGGACGTGGCTGAGGCCATAATGCGCGTGCAGGTTCTCGATGGAAAGCATGGGTGTCACCCGTGTCCGAAATAGGCGGCCTGAACGGCGGGATCGGCGCGCACCGCCGCAGGCGGTCCTTCGGCGATCTTCCGGCCCTGGGCCATCACGACGACATGGTCCGACAGGCTCATCACCAGCCCGATGTCGTGCTCGATCAGCAGGACCGTCAGGTCGCCGGCCAGCGAGCGGATCAGCCCGCCGGTGTCGGCGGTGTCGCCGTGGCTCATGCCCTGGGTCGGCTCGTCCAGCAGCAGCACCCGCGGTTCGGCGGCCAGCGCCACCGCGATCTCCAGCCGCCGCTGTTCGCCGTGCGACAGGTTGCCGGCAAGCTCACGCGCCTTGGCCGACAGGCCGAAGCGCTCCAGCAGCGCATCGGCCTTGGCGAGCGCGCGGCGGCTGTGGCCGACCGGGCGCAGCGCGTGCCAGGGCCGCTCCAGCACCTGCGCCGCGATCCGCAGGTTTTCCAAAACCGGCAGCTCGAAGAACAGGTTGGTGATCTGGAAGGACCGCGCCAGTCCGGCGGCGAGCAGGCGGTCGGGGGACCGCCCGGTGACGTCGGTACCATCCAACGTCACCCGGCCGCCGGTCGGGCGGATGGCGCCGCTGATCAGGTTGAACAGCGTGCTCTTGCCCGCCCCGTTCGGCCCGATGACCGAGGTGATCTGTCCGGCGGCAGCCTCGAAGCCGACGCCCGCCACCGCCTGGAGCCCGCCGAAATTCACCGAGAGGTCGCGCACACCCAAGGCGCAGGCGCCGCCTTCGCCGGCCGCCACGGTCTTGAGGGAGGATGCCATCATGGCGCGGTCCTCCCCTCGTCGCGTCCGGCACGCCGGTTCAGTTGGGCCAGCAGGGCGCCGACCAGCCCCTTGCGCAGGAAGATGACGGACAGCATGAAGATGACCCCCACGACGATCAGGTGATGCTCGGTCCAGGACCCGACGACCGAGCGCAGGGCGGTCAGCAGCAGGCTGCCCACCACCGGCCCGACCAGCGTGCCGACGCCGCCGACGATGACGGTGATGACGGCGTTGCCGGAGGTCTCGAAGAACATCAGTTCGGGCGAGACGAAGCCGCGCAGCATCGGGTACAGCGCCCCCGCCAGCGCCGCGACGCAGGCCGCCAGCACATAGACCGCCAGCTTGTAGCGCCAGGCGTTGAAGCCCAGGAACGGCACCCGCTTCTCGTTGGCGCGAATGGCGGCCAGCGTCCGCCCGAACGGCGCGTCCATCAGATAGGCCAGCCCGGCATAGGCGGCCACGGTCAGGCCCAGCACCAGCAGGAAGAAGGACAGCGGGTCGGCGGTGTCGAGGCTGAATGACCCGAAACCGACCTGGATCTGCGGGATGCCGATCAGCCCGTCCGACGCGCCCAGCGCGCGAGTGTTGTAGACGGTCTTGGCGGCGACCTGGGCCAGCCCGAAGGTGATGAGGGCGAAATAGACGCCCTTCACCCGGTTGGCGATGACGCCGCCGATCAGGCCGGCCACGCCGCCCGAGAGCAGGGCCGCCGCCATCGCCAGCCAGAAGCTGGGGGCGACGTCGCGCAGGACGAGCGCCGAGACATAGGCGCCCAGCCCGAAATACAGCGCCTGCCCCAGCGACAGCAGGCCGGTATAGCCCAGCAGCAGGTCGACGCTCATCGCCAGCCCGGCGAAGATCAGCGCCTCGGTCGCCAGGCGCAGGTAGAACCCGTTGCCGGTCACCCAAGTCACCGCGGCGAAGCCCAGCGCCGCCGCCAGGAAGGCCAGTGCCAGCCAATGGACCGGGGCCAGACGGGAAAACCAAGAAGCCGGCCCGGCGCGGCCAGGGTCGGACAGGGTACGCAGAGTGGCCTCAGGCATGTCCGAGCCTCCCGAACAGGCCCTGCGGCCGAACCATCAGCACCAGCACCATGATCCCGAACACCAGCGGGTCCGACCACACCGGCGAGATGTAGAGGCTGGACAGCGCCTGCACCTGGGTCAGCAGCAGGCCGGCGATCACCGCCCCCTGGATCGACCCCATGCCGCCGACGATCACCACGGTGAAGGCCATCAGGATGAAGTCGCGCCCCATGGTCGGAAACACCGAATAGATCGGCGCCAGCAGCACGCCGGCCAGCCCGGCCAGCGCCACCCCGAAGGCGAAGGTGCCGGCATAGACGCGGCGCACCGGCACGCCCAGCAACGAGGCCATGTCTTTGTCGAAAGCGGCCGCCCGGACCATGGCGCCAAGCCCGGTGCGGAAGACCACCAGCCAGACCGCGCCGATCAGCGCGAGGCCGAAGCCGATCAGGAACAGGCGATAGTTCGGCAGGAACATGCCGAGGATCTCGGTGCCGCCCTCGATCGGATTCTCGGGCCGCAGGGTGTTGGGTCCATAGACCAGCTTCAGCAGATCCTCCAGGATCATCCCCAGCCCGAAGGTCAGCAGCAGGGTCAGGATGTGGCGGTCGCGGCTGTGGAAGACGCGCGCGATCAGCCAGCGTTCGGCCAGCCAGCCGATCGGCAGCATCAGCAGCGGCACCAGCACCAGCAGCGCCCAGAACCCGATCCCCAGCCCGGCCAGGGTCAGGGACAGGAAGGCGCCCACGGCGTAGAATTCGCCATGGGCCATGTTGATGACGTCCAGCAGCCCGAAGATGATGGTCAGGCCCAGCGCCATCAGAACGACGGCAACCCCGAGCGACAGACCGTTCAGCGCCTGCGGCGCCAGGACGAATTGCAGATAGTCGATGAGATCGGCCATGGCCATCGGCTCCTTGACTGCGTCCTCAGAAGCGGGTGCAGAGGTCCGGCCCGATGGCCTTCTCGCCCGGAACGGTGCCGACCACGTCGAAGCGGTTGTTGGTGCCGTCCGACGAGATGCGCACGGCGTACATGTCCTGGACCGCCTGATGGTCGCCGGCCCGCATGGTCTTGGTGCCCTGCGGCGTGGTCCAGCTCAGCCCTTCCATCGCCTTGCGCAATGCGTCGGTGTCGGTGCCGCCGGCCTTTTCCACCGCCGCCTTGAAGAAGTCGATCAGGCCGTAGCTGTCGGCGCCGTAAAGGTCGGGGGCGGTGTCGTAGGCCTTGCGGAAGGCGGCAACGAAGGCTTTGTTCTCGGGCGTCGCCAGTTCCGCCGAATAGCCGACGCCGGTGACGAAGCCGTCGGCCGCCTTGCCGATGGCGCCGATGTTCTGGGCGGTGACGGTGCCGGACGCGCCGACGATGGTCAGGTTGCGCAGCAGCCCGTATTCGCTCATCTGGGTCAGCAGCCGGACGGTGTCGTTACCGGCGGTGGAGGTGTAGAGCACGCTGGGCCGCGCGGCGCGGAGCTGGCCGAAATACTGCGAGTAATCCTTGCTGCCCAGCGGCGCGAAGACCTCGCCGGTCGATTGCGCCCCGGTCTTCTCCGCCGCCGACTTGAAGGCCGCGACGGTGGACCGGCCCATCTCGTAGTCGGGACCGAGATAATAGACCTTGGCCTTCGGCTTGTCCTTGGCCAGCCACTCCGCCAGCGCCGCCGACTGCTGCCCCGCCCGCGCGTTCACCCGGAAGACGTTGGGCGAGCATTTGTCGGTGGTGATGGCGTCGGAGAAGGAGACGGTGGTGGCGATCAGCCGGCCGTTGCGCTCGGCAAGCTGGCCGACCGCCAGGGTGGAGCCGGAATTGACGGTGCCGGTCAGGAAATCGACCTTGTTGACCTGGAACAGCTTCTCCGCCTTCTGGGTGGCGACGGCGGGATTGGCCTCCTCGTCCTCGAACAGCAATTCGACCTGACGGCCGAGGATGCCGCCCGCGTTGTTGACCTCCTTCGTCGCCAGTTCCAGGCCCCAGCGGACCTGCTGGCCGATCGGCGCGTAGGTGCCCGACAGCGGGGTCACCACCCCGATGCGGATCGGTTCGGCGGCGGACGCGGCCCCGGCGAGCCCGAGCAGGACGAGCGCCGCGGTGGCGAGAAGCGTGGTCTTGGTCATGATTCTTGTTTCCTCCCTGTGTTGCCCATGCTTGGAGGCGTCGGTCAGACGCCCTTGAAGACCGGCTTGCGCTTTTCGTGGAAGGAGGCGACGCCCTCCTTGAAGTCCTCCGAGCCGCGCAGGCGGCCGTAGGCCTGCCCCTCGATCTCGATGGCGCCGTTGACCGAGACGTTGTTGCCGCTGTTCAGCACGCCCTTGATGGTGCGCTGGGCGAGCGGCGAGAAGCCGCGCAGTTCATCGACCAGGGCGGCGACGGTCGCTTCCAGTTCGACATCGGCGACGCAGTCGGTGACGAAGCCCCAGTCGGCGGCCTGACGGCCGGGGATGCGCTTGGCCCGCATCACCATGTCCTTGGTCCGGCAGATGCCGATCATGTGCAGCAGGCGGGCCGAGCCGCCCGAGCCGGGGATCATGCCGATGCGCATTTCCGGCAGGGCGAACTGCGCGGTCTCCGACACGATGCGGAAATCGCAGGCCAGCGACAGCTCGAAGCCGACGCCGAAGCAATAGCCGCGGACCTGGGCGATCACCGGCTTGCGGCAGCGTTCGGGGGCGGCGATGTTGACCGCCAGCTCCGACACATGCTCCGCCGACTTCTCCATGAAGCCGGCGATGTTGCCGCCCGACGAGAAGTTCTCGCTCTCGGCGCGCAGGACGATCACCCGCACCTTGGGATCGCGGTCCAGCGCCGCGAACACCGCGGCGAACTGGTCGCGCTGGAGCATGCTGACGATGTTGAAGGGCGGACGGTGCAGCACGATGTCGGCGCGTTCCTTGGCCTCGTCAATCTCCACGCGGAAGCCGTCGAGGTCGGCGAGCAGGCGGTCGGTGCTGTCGAAACGGTAGGGGGTCACGGTCGGAAACTCCTTGGAAGGACTGAAGTCAGGAGACGGTCGGATGCTGTTCCAGGGTGAATTCGCCAGCCTGGAGCTTGCGGCGCAGGATCTTGCCGACCGGCGATTTCGGGATTTCGTCGAGGAAGACGTACTCGCGCGGGCGCTTGAAATTGGCGAGGCCGGAGGTGCGGCAATGGTCATCCAGATCCCTGGCCTCGACGCCGCGGGCGCGCTTGACGAAGGCGACGACCCGCTGGCCCCAGCGCTCGTCGGGCAGGCCGGCGACCGCCACCTCCAGCACGCCGTCATGCAGCGACAGCACGCTTTCGATCTCGACCGGCGAGACGTTCTCGCCGCCGGTGATGATCATGTCGTCGACCCGGCCGGTGACGAACAGGTCGCCGTCGGCGTCGAGGAAGCCGATGTCGCCGGTGAAGTACCAGCCGGCATGCAGCGCCTTGGCGTCGGCGTCCGGCCGCTTCCAATAGCCTTCGAAGGATTCGTCGCCGGACAGGTCGGCGACGATCTGGCCCTCCTCCCCGGCCGCGGCGCACGCGTCAGGATCGAAGCTGCCGAGACGGACAATGCGGATGCGCTGGTTCAGCGCCGCCTTGCCGGCCGATCCCGGCTTGGCCGGGGCGTTCTGGTCGATGGTGAAGGTGTAGATCTCGGACGAGCCGTAATGGTTGACGAACAGCTCGGGCCGGAAGGCGGCGTCCAGCCGCTTCAGCAGGCCGTCGGTCATCGACGCCCCGGCGAAGCCCAGCTTGCGCACCGACGACACGTCGGTGCTCGCGAATTTCGGGTCGGCCAGCAGATCGTGGTAGAGCGTCGGCACCAGATAGAGGCAGCTCAGCCGTTCGGCCGCGATCAGGTCCAGCGCGCGTCCGGTGTCGAAGCGCGGCAGGCAGACGAAGCAGCCGTCGACCAGCGCCATCGCCAGCAGCGAGCGCACCCCCATCGTGTGGTAGAGCGGCATGACCCCCAGCGTCCGCTCGCCCCGGCGGTAGCAGTTCTGGGCGACATGGGCGATGGCGGAGGCGCGCTCGGTCCGGTGACGGCGCGGCACGCCCTTGGGCTTGCCGGTGGTGCCGGAGGTGTAGAGGAACAGCGAGACATGCTCCGCCGTTGCGCGGGGCTGCGCCGCAGCCGGTTCGCTGTCCAGCAGATCGGCGAAGCGGTGGTCGCCGGCATCGACCGGATCGCCGACCGCGATGCGGGGCAGCGCCCGCGCCGCGGCGGAGGTCCGGACGGCGTCGGCCGACACGTCCTGATAGAACAGGGTGCGCACCTCGGCATCGGGCAGGCAATAATCCAGTTCGTCCGGCTTCACCCGCCAGTTCAGCGGCACGACGGCGATGCCGGCGAGCTGGCAGGCCCAATGGATGGTCGCCATCTCGTGCGTGTTCTGCAGCGCGGTGGCGATGCGGTCGCCGGGATGCAGGCCGAGCCGGTCGAAGGCGCCGACCAGCCGGCGGATGCGCTCCAGCCATTGCGCGTAGGTCAGCCGCAGGTCGCCGTCGACGATGGCGACCGCGTCGGGGCTGCGTTCCGCGCTGGCCAGGATGCTGCGGCCGAGGTCAAACATGGGCGACCTCCTTCACCGTCTGGCCCGTGACCTCCATCACGGCGCGGACGATGCCGGCATAGCCGGTGCAGCGGCAAAGATGGCCGCTCAGCATGTCGCGTAGCTCCTCTTCGGTGGGTTTGGGGTTGCGGTCCAGGTAATCGGTCAGCGACATCAGGATGCCGGCCGTGCAGAAGCCGCATTGCAGGGCGTGATGCCGGCGAAACGCCTCCTGAAGCGCCGTCATGCGACTCCCGTTGGATTGCGACAGCCCCTCGACCGTGTCGATGCGCCGGCCGTCGGCCTGCACCGCCAGCGTCAGGCAGGCGCGGACCGCCACGCCGTCGATGCGGACGGTGCAGGCACCGCACACCCCATGTTCGCAGCCGACACGGGTGCCGTGGGCGCCCAGCTCGTGGCGCAGGAAATCGCTCAGCAGCAGGCGCGGATGGGCATGGCCGGTGCGCGGCGTGCCGTTCAGGACGATGGAGACGGCATGGCGCGTCTCGGCCCCAAGCGGCGATGTGGATTTCAGCGGCGGCATGAGAGGGCTTCCTCAAGGACGGTGCGGCCGATCCGGCGGACGAGGTCGCGGCGGTAGCGCGCGGTGGCGTGCTGGTCATCGTCGCCGCCGAGATCCCAGGCGAAGGCGTTCAGCGCCTCGTCGAGGTCCGGCGGCAGCCCGCCGGCGGCGAGCGGCCAGGACCGCAACGTCGGCCGGTCGGCCACCCCGCCGACGGCGAGGCTGGCGCGCTCCCCATCCACCGTGGCGGCGCAGGCGGTGATGGCGAAGTCGCCGTGCCGCATCGACACCTCGCGGAAGGCATGGCCGCTGCCCCGTCGGGCCAGCGGAAAGCGGACGCATTCGACGATCTCGTCCGCCGCCTTCACCGTGGTCAGCGGCCCCAGGAAGAAATCAGCGGCGAGGACGGTGCGGCGGCGGCGCAGGTTGCGCAGCACCACCTCGCCGCCGGTGGCGACCAGACAGAGCGGCGTCTCGGCACTCGGGTCGGCATGGGCGACGGAGCCGCAGAGTGTGCCGCGGTTGCGGGTCTGGAAATGGCCGACCCACGGCAGGGCGGCGGCCAGCAGCGGCACCTCCCGCGCCAGGGTCGGACGGGCCAGCACCTCGGCCTGGGTGACGGTGGCGCCGACGGTCAGCCAGCCATTCTCGGCCCGCAGCGTGCGCAGTTCCTCCAGCCGGCCCAGATCGATCAGCAGGCGCGGCTGCACCAGCCGCATGTTCAGCATCGGCATCAAGGACTGGCCGCCGGCGATCACGCGGGCCTCGTCGCCCCCGGCCGCCAACGCCGCCAGCGCATCGGCGACCGTCGCCGGTCGCAAATAGTCGAAGGACGCCGGTTTCATCGCTTGAGACCTAGAAGGCGCAGCAGGCGCGCCAGAAGTGACGGGAGTTCGGTCGGTGCAGCAGAGCCACCGGCGCGGGCGACCAGCTTCTCGAAGAATTGGCCGATCAGCAGGCGCGACGCGCTGTCGAGCATCCGGCCACCGACCGCGGCGACCTTGCCGCCCACCGACGCGCTGTAGCGGTAGGTGACGCGCGTGCCGGTGGCGGTGCGCTCCAGCGTGACATGCCCGGTGCCGCTGCCCGATCCCAGCGCGCTGGTGCCGCTGCCGGTCAGGGTCAGTGCCTTGGGCGGGTCGAGGTCGGACAACGCCACCTCCGCCGTGTAGTGGCCGCGCACCGGGCCGATGCCGACCACCACCTCCGCCCGGTAGGCGTTGGGACCGACGAGGTCCAGCGCCTCGCAGCCGGGCAGCAGCGTCGCCAATTCCTTGGGATCGAGCAGGATGGCCCAGACCTGTTCCGGCGTCGCCGGCACCTCGCGGCTGCCCTCTCCGGTCAGGCCGCGGCCGCCCGGTGCGGCGATCGGCGGCGGACTTTCCCTGGAACCGGCTGCAGACGCCGGGCGTGGCGGTTCCGGCGGATGGATCAGCGCCGCCAGCTTGGCGGGGGTGATCGGCAGGGATGGCACCTCGTCCACGGAAACCGCCAATAGAGCATCGGCCACCGCGTTGGCGAGGCAGACCGGCGTGCTCATGCAATTCCCCTCCCCCACCCCCTTGGCGCCGAGCGGCGTCACCGGCGACGGGCTTTCACGGTGGAGGATGACGGGCACCGGCACCTCGCAGGCGGTCGGCACCAGATAGTCGGCGAAGGTGCCGGACAGGAAGCGGCCGTCGTCGCCATAGGCATATTCCTCGTACAGCGCGGTGCCGACGGCGTGGGCGAAGCCGCCGAGGATCTGGCCTTCCACCAGCAGCGGGTTCAGCAGCCGGCCGGCATCGTGCATGGTGACGTAGCGGTCGATCCGCACCGCGCCCGTCGTCCGGTCGATCTCCACGCCGCAGAAGTCGAAGATGAAGCCGTAGCAGGCCGAGCTGTTGATGTGGTCGGCGTCGGTCGGCGCCTTCAGCGGCTCGGGCGTCCAGAAGGCGGCCTCGCGCAGCGCCGCCTCCTGCCCGTCGGGCAGCGTTCCCGGCGCCCAGTGGCCGGCGGCGGCGACGCGGGAGAAGGACAGGCTGTTGTCCGGGTTGGCGTCTGAGAAGACCTTGCCGCCGGCGAAGCGCACATCGTCGGCCCGGCAATTCAGCTGGCCGGCGACCAGCGCCGCCATCCGGCCACGCAGCCGGGTCGCCGCCACCTGGGCCGCCCCCGCCACCGCCCCGGCGAAGCGGCTGGAATAGTTGCCCGACGCGATCGACCAGGCGTCCTTGCCGGTGTCGAGGTCAGTGTTGACGCGGATGTCCTCGACGCGCAGGCCGAAGACGTCGGCCACCACCTGGGCCAGCACGGTGCGGTGCCCCTGCCCCTGGGGGGCGGAGGCCACCGTCACCGACACGCCGCCGGTCGGATCGACGGCGACGCTGGCGGTCGCCTGCGCGCCGTTCTTCGGCCCGGCCTTGCGCCGTTCATCGGCGGTCAGCACGGTGGTGATGTAGCCCATGTTGGAGATCGACGGCTCCACCACGGCGGCATAGCCGATGCCGTAGATCCGCCCCTCCGCCCGCAACGCGTCACGCCGCGCCTTCAGCGCGTCGAGCGCTCCTTCGCGCACCGCCTGTTCCAGCGTCGCGCGGTAATCGCCACTGTCGAGCGTCCCGCCCGATGCGGTGCGGTAGGGCATGGCGTCGGCCGCCACCAGATTGCGCCGGATGACGTCGAGCGGGTCCAACCCCAGCTCCGTCGCCACGCGGTTCATCAGCCGCTCCAGCCCATAATAGAGCTGCCCGCCGCCGAAGCCGCGGTTGAGGCCGGTCGGCGTCTTGTTGGTTACGACGATGCGGTTGGTCACCGCCAGATGGGGAATGTCGTAGGCGCCGGTCAGGTTGCCGTGATTGCGGTAGAGCGAGGCCGGCTCCGGCGCCCGCAGGTAGGCGCCGCAATCCTCGGTCTGCTCCATCCGCAGCGCCAGGATGCGGCCGTCCGGCTCCACCGCCGCGTCGATGCGCATGCGCCGCGCGGTGGCGGAGGTGGCGGCCATCAGATGCTCCAGCCGGTCCTCCACCCACTTCACCGGACGGCCGGCGACGCGGGCGCACAGCCCCATCAGCACGACATAGGGAAACACCGCCTGCTTGTTGCCGAAGCTGCCGCCGGAATGGGGCGGCGTCTTCAGCCGCAGCCGCGATCCCGGCACGTTCAGCGCGCGCGCCATCACCGGATGGACGGCGAAGGGACCGGAGAAGTTCGACAGCACTTCGTAGGCATCCTCGGCCGCGTCGTAATCGGCGAGGACGACGAAGCACTCCATCGGGGTGCAGGAATTGCGCGGATACTCGACCTCGACCGACACGGTGCGGGCGGCCTTGGTGAAAGCACCCTCGGGATCGCCGTAGCGGAAGCTGCGGCTGTTGACGAGGTTGGAGCCCACCGCCGGATGCAGCGGCTCCGATCCGTCCTCCAGCGCCTGAGTGATCGACGTCACCGGCGGCAGCGGGCGGTAGCGCACCTCGATGCGGTCGAGCGCATCCTCGGCCAGATAGCGGCTGTCGGCCAGCACCACCGCCACCGGTTCGCCGACATGGCGCACGCGATCGATGGCGAGGCACCAATGCTCCATCGGCGCACGAACGCCGACCAGGAACGCGCTGGCATGGCGCTTGGCATCGGCCCCGGTCACCACGGCGGCGACGCCGGGCACCGCCAGGGCGGCGGCGATGTCGATGCCCAGCAGGTCCGCATGAGCGTGCGGCGAACGCAGGATGGCCGCATGCAGGGTGCCGGGCTTCACCGGCAGATCGTCGGCATAGCGGGCGACGCCAGTCAGCAGCGCCGCATCCTCGACCCGCGGCATCGCGCGGCCGACGAATGGCGCCGGACTTGCTTTGATTTCAACGGTCTGCGTGGCGGTCTGCGGGGCCGTCATCGTCATCCTCCGGTTACCGGAGAAGACTAGACCGTTCGCCCAGCAAAGCTTTTACCGTGGAGTGTCGCGATTTACCCTAGCGTCTCATTTTCATGCATGCCCGGCCTCGGGCGGCCCCCCGCCTGCCCGGTCGACCAGATTGACGACGCGGCGGTATTCGGTGGGCGTCACGCCCTGGTGGTTGCGGAAGAAGCGGCTGAAATGGCTGGGCGCCGAAAAGCCAAGCCGGCCGGACACTTCGGTTGCGCTCTCCAGCCCGGCGGCCATGGCGTCGATGGCCGCCTCCATCCGCAGCACGTTGAAATAGAGCGCCGGGGTGATCGCCATCGTCTGCTGGAACAGCCGGAACATGTGGGCGCGCGACAGTCCGGCGGCGGCGGCGACCCGGCCGGCATCGAATTCCTCGCCCAGCGTCCCGCTCATGAAACGGATGGCCTTCCGGATGCGGAAATCGCCGGCCGCCGGGACGGCGTAGCGCGTGACGCCCAGCCTCCGCCATTCGGAAAAGCGGTCGATGATGGCGATCATCAGGTCGAACAGCGCCTCCTCCATCCGCTCGCCCGACGGGTCGTCATACAGCAGCTCCGCCGCCATGCGGTCGGCCAGCCGGCGGATGTGCGGCGTCAGCTCGCCACAGGAGTGCGCGAAGAAGCCGGGATTGCCGCTGGCGTTGAGTTCCCGCTGCATGGCGCCGAGCCAGCGCGGCTCGATGTACAGCGCCAGGATCACGGTGCGCGGAGCGCCCGGCTGATGGGCATAGGAATGGGCCTCCCAGCTGTTGACCAGCACCGCGGTGTCGTCGCGCAGCGGATAGAGCTGCTCCCCCACCGCGAAGCGGGTGTCGGCGCCGGACGCCTTGATGAGTACATGGCAATGGGGATGCGCGTGATGGATCAGCGCGTTGTCCATGTCCAGCAGGGCGACGCGGCCGAAGCTTCCCTGATGGATGCGCATCGCTTTCGACATGGCGCCCTATCCCTTCCTCCCCGTCCGCAGCCACAGGCCGCCGGGATGAGTCTCATTAGTTTGCTTCACAAGCTAATCGTCGTCGGGCGCCTTTACCAGATCCCATTGGACAGGATCCGGCCGACGCATGGCTCCCGACGCGAATGGGAGCAGCCCTCCCCGACCCCCCATCACGAAAGGACAGCGGGCGTCCCGGGCGAAATAGACCGTTTCGGTTCCGGTATAAGTTGGGCAGGATTGGAACAGGATTTTTCCCGAACAAGAGGACGGGCCGATGGACGGGATGGCGACGGGGATGGACAGGCTGACGGCGGACATGACGGAATGGCGGCGCGATCTGCACGCCCATCCGGAAACCGCCTTCGAGGAGCAGCGGACCAGCGATTTCGTGGCGGAAAAGCTGGCCTCCTTCGGGCTGGAGGTTCACCGCGGTCTCGCCAGGACCGGGGTGGTCGGCATCCTGCGCAATGGCGAGGGCCCCATGGTCGGCTTCCGCGCCGACATGGATGCGCTGCACATCCACGAGGAAACCAACCTGCCCCACAGTTCGCGCAATCCGGGACGCATGCACGCCTGCGGGCATGACGGACATACGGCGATGCTGCTGGGTGCGGCCCGCCACCTGACCGAAAATCCCAGCCTTTTCCAAGGCGCCATCGCCTTCATCTTCCAGCCGGCCGAGGAGAATGAAGGCGGCGGACGTGTGATGGTGGAGGAAGGGCTGTTCGACCGTTTTCCGGTGGAAAAGGTCTTCGGTATGCACAATTGGCCGGGGCTGGCGGTCGGCCGCATCGCGCTGCGCCCCGGACCGCTGATGGCCGCCTACGACATCTTCGAACTGACCCTGACCGGCAGGGGCACCCACGCCGGCATGCCGCATATGGGAACCGACACGATCATGGTGGGCAGCCAGATCGTGTCCGGCTGGCAGACCATCGCCGCCCGCAGCGTCCATCCCATCGATTCGGCCGTGGTCAGCGTCACCCAGTTCCACGCCGGCGATACGTGGAATGTCCTGCCGGCCACCGCCGTTCTCCGCGGCACGGTGCGGACCTTCCGGCCGGAGGTTCAGGATCTGGTTCAGCGCCGCATGGGCGAGGTCGCGACCGCCATTGCCGGCGGCTTCGGTGTCGAGGCCAGCCTGCGCTATGAGCGGCGCTATCCGCCGACCACCAACAGCGTCGAAGAAACCGAACTGGCGCGGCAAGCGGCGGCGCGCGTGGTCGGGGAAGACGCCCTCGATCTGGACCCGATGCCCAGCATGGGAGCGGAGGATTTCTCCTTCATGCTGCAAAAGCGGCCGGGCTGCTATATCTGGGTCGGCGCGGGTCCGTCCGATCAGGGGCGCAATCTGCACAGCCCGCATTATGACTTCAACGACGCGGTTTTGCCGATCGGCGCCAGCTATTGGGTGCGGCTGGCCGAGACCGTTCTGCCGAAAGCCGGCTGAACTGCCTCTTGTGCAATTCCCACGATTTCCCGGCGCCACGCTTCGACGGCTGGATCCAGCCGGTGCGCCACCTGACGGAAGGAAGCCTGCCATGAGCCAAACTAAGGGGACCCAAACCCTGGGCATCCTGGAACGCCGCCGCATCGAGGCGGAAATCCTGAAACCGGTCTATGAGGAGATGGTCGCCCGGTTGGGCGAGGCCACGGCGCAGGAGATCCTGGGCGCCGCGATCACCAAGGCGGCCCTGGCCGCCGCCCAATCCTTCGCCGCGACCGAGCCGGAGGGCACCAGCCTGAAGAGCTTCACCGATCTACAGCCGCTCTGGACCAAGGACGACGCGCTGCAGCTGGAGGTGAAACGGCAGGACGAAACCCATTTCGACTACAACGTCACGCGCTGCCGCTACGCCGAGATGTACCAGGAGATGGGGCTGGGGCCGATCGGGCACCTGCTGTCCTGCAACCGGGACGCCGCCTTCTGCACCGGCTACGATCCGCGCATCACGATGAAGCGCACGCAGACCATCATGCAGGGCGCCGACCATTGCGACTTCCGCTATCGCTTCGAGCCGAAGGGCGAATAGTCACCCGGTGAACCGGGGGCGCTGGTGCCAGGATCCACCTGACACCAGCCGCTGGCGCGCGACTTCGGCGTTCCTTCAGGCCCTGTCCGGGTCCGCCAGCAGGGACCGGGTCAGTGCAAGGCGGCCCAAGGACTGCTCGGCCAATTTCTGGGCTTCGTTGAGCAGGGTCTCCTCGGTCGCATGCTCGGCTGCGGCGAGATAGGTGTCGAGGATCTCTTCGGCGTCCTGGATCGACAGGCGCACGGCCCCCTCCGCTGTCAGCAAGCCCGGGCGAAGCAGTCCGGAGGCCCGGGCACCCTCGGCGGCATCGCTTCCCGGAACATTGGACGCGGCCCCACCGGCGTGACCACGGGCCTTGTCGGCAAGCCGGCGCAGCACGGCCGCCGCCTCCACGGCACCGGAGGCCCCGACGGCCGCCGCGGCCGCATCATTGACCTCGGCCGATGCGATCTCCATGGCCGCGGACAGCGCGAACAGTTCCTCCAGCGTGCGGGGGGTGCGACGTCTGGGTTGCCGGGAGGCGTGGAAGGCTTCGCGGCGCCACCGGCGCAACAGGCTGACATGCTCCAGTTCTTCGCGGGCCATCCCTTCGGCCCGGCGCCGGACCTCTTCGGTCAGCGCCGACGCGGCGACGTAGGTGTAGAAGGCAAAGGCCCGCTCCTCATTGCGCACGGCAACCGCCAGGGCTTCGTAGGGGCCGAACAGTTGGGCGCCCTCTGCCTGATCGAAGGTCTCCGGCATCCGCCAATCGAACCGCACCGGCTGCGGTGCGCGCAGGCCGTCACGCTCGGCCCATTGGGTCAACTCGTCCTCATGCGCCTTTTCCAATTCGGCCAAGCGCCCGAACAGGGCCGCAAGTTCCGATTTTCCCTGCCGCGCGACAATCCCGGCAAGCTGCCCATAGCGCAGAGCCGCCTCGTGCTCCATCCCGACAGCGACATCCATGAGTTCCTCCGCGGTACCGATTGGCCGGAGAGGGAAGTCAGAATTGATCGGAGCGTCCATTGCGACCTCGCGTTCTGAAGGTTTGGCGGGCGCCTCAAGGGTGATGGAACAGCCATCATCCCGACATCATCCCATATGGTACGGCCCGGGACTCATCGGGATGCGCAGATCACCATCCAAGGGGTTTCCCCTGCCGGTACAGTCTAGAACATTTCCGTCACCAGCACGCGGCCGAACGACAAATTCCACACTTGGGTTCACGGAGGTACGGCAAGCCGAACGATATCGTGCGAGCGGACAACGGCCTCGGCGGACGACCGGTCAGAGCCGTCCGGGCGACAGCCTTTCCGCGCTGGCCTTCAGCGTGTCGATCATTCCCTGCTGCGCCTCTTCCGTCGTGTCGGCCGGGACGACGAAGCAGATGGTGGCGATGCAGCGGCCGGCCGGATCGCGGACCGGCGCGGCGAGGCAGGTGGTGAAGCGGTCGACCAGCGCCGTGGTGCGGACATAGCCCTGGGTGCGGGCGCGGCCGATGTCCTCCAGGAACTCGTCCTCGGCGATGCGGCGGCCGTCGGGCAGGACAAAATCCTCGGGCGGGATGAAGCGCCGGATCTCGTCGGCGGCCATGTGATCGACCAGCAGCCGGCCGGACGCCGTCCAGGGGATCGGCACCTTGATGCCGATTTCGGAGCTGATGCGGAACATGCGTCGGCCCGGTTCATTCAGCACGACCAGATACTTGTCGCCGTCCAGCGTGCAGAACTGCGCCGTCTCCCCCACCGTCTCGGCGATGTGGGCGACCTCCACCCGCGCCTTGCGGATCAAATCGACGCTGTCGAGGTAATCGCTGCCGTAATAATGCATCGCTGGCCCGAAATAGACCGTGCCGTCGCCGTCGCGCAGTTCCAGCCAGCGCGCCTCCACCAGCGTGTTGACCAGCTCGTACATGGTGGAGCGCGGGGTGCCGGTGTCGCGCGCGATGTCGGCGATGCGCGTCGGGGCGCGCCGGCTGTGCAGATGCTCCATCAGCGCGATGACGCGGTCGATGCCGCGGGCGCGGCCCGTCGACCTCTCTTCCGCCTGCTTTTCCGCCCCCTGCTTTTCCATCACGCCACTGCTCTTCATCCGATCCGCGCTCCCTGCCGTCCCACAACCGATTACCACGCGGATTTTCAGCTTGCCAGTGGTGTTTGTCCGATATACCGTTTCCTTGTCTGGAATACAAGACCGATGTCCGATATTTCGGACAAACGGTCGGGGAGGCAGAAATGACAGGGATCACGCGACGTCTGTTCAACACCGCCCTCGGCACGACACTGGCCGCTGGCGGGCTTTCCTCTGGAATCCTGGGAACCTGGACCACGCCGGCGCTGGCGCAGCAGGGTGGTGCGTCGGTCGTCACCGTCGCCACCATCGGCGAGCCGCCGACGCTGGACCCGATCGGCACCACCTCCGACCTCGTCAGCATCATCACCCAGCATATGTTCGAGACGCTGTTCACCTTCGACGGCGAGTGGAAGCTGGCCCCGCTGGTGGCGTCGGCCCTGCCGCAGGTGTCGGCGGACGGCAAGACCTACACCATCCCGCTGCGCAGCGGCGTCACCTTCCATGACGGCAGCACCGTCACGGCCGACGACGTGGTCGCCTCGCTGGATCACTGGACCAAGGCCTCGCCGCGCGGCAAGACCGTCGCCCCGCTGGTGGAGAGCATCGCCGCCAAGGGTGCGGACGCCGTCGTCATCGCGCTGAAGGAGCCCTTCGCGCCGCTGACCGCGCTGCTGGCGATGAACAACGGCGCCGCCGCCATCGTGCCGAAATCGGTGATCGACGGGCCGGGCGCGCTGAAATCGCTGATCGGCACCGGCCCCTACAAGCTGCTGGAACACAAGCCCGACCAGTATATCCGGCTGGTGCGCCACGACGGCTACGCCTCTCCCACCGGCACGCCCAGCGGCTATGCCGGCAGCCGCAAGGCCGTCATCGGCGAGGTGCGCTTCGTCCCGGTGCCGAACGCCGCCACCCGCGTGTCGGGCGTGCTGGCCGGCCAATACCAGTTCGCCGACAGCCTGCCGGCGGAAACCCTGCCGCGCATCAAGGACGCCGCCGGCGTCAAGCCGGTGATCGTCAAGCCCTTCGGCTTCCCGCTGATGATCATGAACACCAAGACCGGTGTCATGGCGAACCAGAAGATCCGTCAGGCGGTGCTGGCGGCGCTGGAGCCGAACGACATGCTGCTGGCCGGCTTCGGCGATTCCGCCTTCGTCCAGGCGGAGGGGTCGATCTACGCCCAGGGCACGCCCTATTACGACGCGGCCAGCGCCAAGCCCTACAGCGACCATGCCGCCGGCAAGGCAGCAGACCTGCTGAAGGCCGCCGGTTACAAGGGCGAGCCGATCCGCATCATGACCTCGGTCCAGTACGAGTTCCTGTACAAGATGAGCATGGTGGCGCAGGCCCAGCTCGAAATGGCCGGTTTCAAGGTCGACCTGCAGGTTCTGGACTGGGCGACGCTGCTGCAGCGCCGCGGCGACGAGAAGGCGTGGGACGCCTTCTTCACCTATCACACCTTCGTGCCGGAACCGTCGCTGATCACGGTGCTGAACCCCAGCTATCCCGGCTGGTGGGACAGCCCGGCCAAGCACGAGGCGCTCGCCACCTTCAACCGCGAGATGGACCCGGCCGCCCGCAAGGCGAAGTGGGTGACGCTGCAGACGTTGTTCTACAGCGAGGTGCCGAGCATCAAGGTCGGCGATTTCTACAACCTCGCCGCCAGCAGCGACAAGCTGACCGGCTACACGCCGACGCCCTGGCCCTTCTTCTGGAACACCGACCTGAAGGGCTGAAGTCGGAACTAGGACCTCTTGCCGGTAATCCCCCTCTTCCCCCGGGGAGAGGGGATCACTCGTTCGCGAATTTCCCTTCGGTCTGGGACCGCAACCATGCTCGTTTACATCGTCCGCCGGTTCGCCGGCATGATGGTCGTCATGCTGCTCGTCGCCATGGTGGTCTTCGTGATCGCCCGCGTGGTGCCGGGAGATCCCGCCGCCGTCATGCTGGGTTCCTCCGCCACGCCGGAGGACATCGCGGCGCTGCGCGGCCGGCTGGGGCTCGACGAGCCGCTGCTGACGCAGTTCCTGCTCTATCTCGGGCAGATCATCCGCTTCGACCTCGGCGAGTCCATCTTCCTGAACCGTCCGGTGGCGCAGGCGCTGGCCGAGCGGTCGGAGCTGACCGGGCTGCTGACGATGATGTCGGTTGGGATCGCCATGCTGATCGGCGTGCCGATCGGCATCCTGTCAGCGGCCAAGCGCGGCGGGCTGATCGACCAGACCGCCGTGGGCCTCGCCATGCTGGCGGCCAGCGTGCCGAGCTTCTGGATCGGGCTGACGCTGATCAAGTATCTGGCGGTCGACCATGCCTGGTTCCCGGTTGCCGGTTACGGCCCGCCCGAGGCCGATCTGCTGGAGCGGATGCGCCATCTGGTGCTGCCGGCCATCGCGCTCGGCATCCCGAATTCGGCGCTGATCCTGCGCTTCACCCGCACCAGCATGCTGGACGTGATGAGCCACGATTACGTCCGCACTGCGCGGGCCAAGGGGCTGCCGCCGCTGGTCGTGGTGCTGAAACATGCGCTGCGCAACGCGATGATCCCGATCCTGACGGTGATCGGCCTGACCACCGCGGTGATGATCGCCGGCGCCATCGTAACGGAAACCGTGTTCGGCCTGCCCGGCGTCGGCAACCTGATCGTCTCCGCCGTTCTGCGCCGCGACTATCCGGTGATCCAGGGCGCCCTGCTGGTGGTGTCCGCCATCTATGTGCTGATCAACCTGACGGTCGACCTGCTCTATGCCGTGGTCGATCCGCGGGTCCGTTATTGAGAGGGAGGGTTCCATGGCAAGCGTCCCCGCCGGTCACGGCGCCGTTCCCCTTCCCTCCTCCGCCAAGCCGCACCGCAGCCGGTCGCCGGCAGCCCTGCTGCTGCGCCAGCTGTTCCGTCGCCGGCTGGTGGTGCTGTCCTTTCTGATCATGCTGGCGATCCTGGCGGTGGCGCTGCTGGCGCCGTGGATCACCCCCTTCAATCCGATGAAGATGGACATTCTCGGCCGGCTGAAGCCGCCGACAGCCGCCCACTGGTTCGGCACCGACGAATATGGCCGCGACGTGCTGTCCCGCGTGATGCTGGGCGCCCGGCTGTCGCTGCTGGTCGGCCTGCTGGTGGTGGTGGTGGCGACGCTGCTCGGCACGCTGCTGGGGCTGGCCGCCGGTTATATCCGGCCGCTGGACGGGCTGCTGATGCGGCTGACCGACGCGCTGATGGCCTTCCCGGACATCCTGCTGGCCATCGCCTTCATGGCGGCGCTGGGGCCGTCGCTCTACAACGTCGTGCTGGCGCTCGGCATCGTCTACACCCCGCGCGTCGCCCGCGTGGTGCGCGCCGCCTGCCTCGTGGTGCGCGAGATGCCCTTCATCGAGGCGGCGACCGCGCTCGGCGCTTCCACCCCGCGCATCGTCTTCCTGCACATCCTGCCCAACCTGATGTCGCCGATCCTGGTGCAGGCCACCTTCATCTTCGCCTACGCCATCCTGACGGAGGCGGCGCTGTCCTTCCTCGGCGTCGGCGTGCCGCCGACCACGCCGACCTGGGGCAACATGATCGCCAGCGCCCAGCAATATTTCCAGCAGGCCGACTGGCTGATCCTGTTCCCCGGCTGCGCCATCGTCTTGACCGTGCTGTCGCTGCAGATCGTCGGCGACGGGCTGCGCGACGCGCTCGACCCCCGGCTCCAGAAGGCGAAATGAGATGAGTGCCACTTTCCTCATCAAGGGCGCCCGCGTCATCGACGGCACCGGCGCCCCCTGGTTCCCGGCCGACGTGCTGGTGGAGCGCGGACGCATCGCCGCGGTCGGCCCGATGCTGGATGCGCCGGATGCCGAGCCGCTGGAGGCACAGGGCCGCTTCCTCGCCCCCGGCTTCATCGATGCCCATTGCCACGATGATCTGATCCAGCTGCGCCAGCCCGGCCGGCCGGAAAAGGTGGCACAGGGCGTCACCACCGTGGTGGTCGGCAACTGCTCCTTCGGCCTCTACCCACAGAACCCGGACAGCAGCGCACCTCTACGCGAGCATTTCGGCAATCTGCTGGGCACCGTTGCGGATCGGGAGACCTTCGCCGATTTCGCCGGCTACCGCGCGGCGCTCGACGGGCGCGGCACCGCCATCAACCTCGTCTCGCTGGTCGGGCACGCGGCCCTGCGCCTCGCCGTCATGGGCTGGCAGAACCGCGCCGCCACCGCGCCAGAACGCGAGGCGATGGCAACCCTGCTGGCCGAGCAGCTTCATCAGGGCGCGCACGGCCTGTCGCTCGGCCTCGTCTATCCGCCCAGCGCCTGGGCCGACCGCGCCGAGCTGGTGCGGCTGGCCGAGGTGGTGGCGGAGCATGGCGCCCTGCTGACCGCCCATGTCCGCTCCTACGAGGGCGGGCTGATCGCCTCGGTTGACGAGTTCCTCGACCTGCTGAAGGCCGGCGGGGCGAGCGGCCTGCTCTCCCACCTGCAAGCCGCCGGAAAGCCCTATTGGGGCAGCCTGCCGCGGGCGGTGGAGCGGCTGGAGATCGCGCGCAAGGGCGGCACCGACGTCAGTTTCGACATGTACCCCTACCCGGCCGGGTCCAGCACCATCCTGCAATTGCTGCCGCCCTCGGCGCTGGCGGGCGGGGTGGAGGCGCTGCTGGCGCGCATGGCCGAAGCCGACGGGCTGGCGGCTCTGCGCCGCGCGGTGGAGGACGGCGAAGCGCCCGGCGATGCCGGCTGGGAATCCAAGATCCGCCTGATCGGCTGGGAGAATGTCCGCATCGGCGGCGTTTCGGCGGACGACCTACGCCCCCTGGAAGGGCTGTCGCTGGCGGAAATCGCGGCGACGCGGTTGGAACAGCCCTTCGATACGCTGGTCCGGCTGATCGCCCTCGACCGCGGCCGGACCAACATCGTCATGTTCCAGTTGGCCGAGGCCGATCTGGAAACCGCGCTGTCGCACCCGCTGCACATGCTGGGCTCCGACGGGCTGCCGCGCGAGACCGGCAAGCCGCATCCACGCGCCTTCGGCAGCTTCCCCCGCTATCTCGCCCGCGCCATCACCGGCGAGGGCAAGCTGGGGCTGGAGGACGCCGTCCGCCACATGACCGCCGTCCCGGCCCAGCGCTTCGGCCTGTCCGACCGCGGGCTGGTCCGGCCGGGCATGGTGGCCGACCTGACCCTGTTCACCGCCGACGTGGCGGATTGCGCGACCTTCCAGGATCCGACGCGCCCGCCCCACGGCATCACCGACGTGCTCGTCGCCGGACAGTTCGTCCTGCGCGACGGCGGGCACACCGGCGCGCGTCCGGGCAAGGCCCTGACCCGCGCCTGACATGTTTCAGAACCCCAGTTTCCACACCAGTGAGGACCCGATGACCAACCGCAAGCCGATCTTCGCCGAAAAGGGGGCGAAGCCCGCCGGCCAGTACAGCCACGCGATCGTCGCGAACGGCTTCGTCTATGTGTCGGGCCAGGGGCCGCACCATCCCGAAACCGGCGCGCTGCCCGAGGATTTCGCCGGCGAGGTGCGTCAGACCCTGCGCAACCTCGAAATCATCCTGAAGGCCGCCGGCACCGACCTCGCCCATGTGGTGAAGGTCAACAGCTACCTCAGCGACCTCGGCCGCTTCCAGGAATACAATGCGCTCTATTCGGAGTTCTTCCCCTCCGAGCCGCCGGCCCGCACCACCATCGGCTGCCAGCTGAACAACATCCAGGTCGAAATCGACTGCATCGCCGTCCTGCCGACAGCGTAACATCGTGAGTACACGGCCGATCCCGCCGGGGTCGGCCCCTTTCCCAAATCTGCGTTCCGGAGCGGTCCCATGCGCGTCGACGATCTCGACACCCCCGTCCCCGTCATCGACCTCGACCGGGTCGAGCATAACCTGACCAAGATGCAGGCATACTGCGACCGGCACGGGTTGGCGCTGCGCCCGCACATCAAGACCCACAAGCTTCCCCAATTCGCGCTGCGCCAGATCGAGCTGGGCGCCGTCGGCATCACCTGCCAGAAGATCAGCGAGGCGATGGTGATGGCCGAGGCCGGCTGCACCGACATCCTGCTGACCTATCCCATCGTCGGCGCCGCCAAGGTGAAGCCGCTGGCGGAGTTGGCCGGCAAGACCAAGTTGACGGTGGCACTCGACAACGCCGTCGCCCTCGACACCGTCGCTGCCGCCGCGGCGGAGGCCGGCGTCGAGATCGGCATCCTCGTGGAGTTCGACAGCGGCGACGGCCGCTGCGGCGTGCAGACCCCCGACGAGGTGCTGACGCTGGCCCGCCGCGCCGCCGGCAACGGGCTGACTCGCTTCCGCGGCCTGATGACCTACCCGCGCGGCCCCCGCACCGTGCCCTTCGTCGCCGAGACCCGCACCCTGCTGGACGGCGCCGGCATCGCGGTGGAGACGGTGTCGGTCGGCGGCACCCCCGGCTGCTGGGATACCCATGAGCTTCCCGGCGTGACCGAGCTGCGCGTCGGCACCTACATCTATCACGACCGCGCCACCGTCGGCGCCGGGGTGGCGACGCTGGACGAATGCGCCGTGCATGTCCACGCCACCGTGGTCAGCCGCCCCACATCCGACCGCGCCGTTCTGGATTGCGGCAGCAAGACGCTGTCGAGCGACCGCGTGGCCCCGTCGGTCGGCGAAGGGTTCGGCCTGATCCTCGATTACCCCGACGCGGTGATCGTCCGCGTCAACGAGGAGCATGCGGTGGTCGACCTCAGCCGCAGCGAGGCGAAGCCGGAGATCGGAGACCGCGTGATGATCCTGCCCAACCATGTCTGCGTGGTGACCAACCTGCACGACCGCATGGCGATCACCCGCAACGGCGAGGTGGTCGGCGACTGGCCGGTGCCGGCGCGCGGCTGCACCCGCTGACCCCAACCCCTGGATCCGGCCATGGACGCTGACCTCACGCTCGACATCCGCAACCTGCAAACCCACTTCACCGCCGATCCCGGCGTGTCGAAGGCGGTGGACGGCGTGTCCTTCGCCGTGCGTCGCAACGAGACGCTGGCCGTCGTCGGCGAATCCGGCAGTGGCAAGTCGGTGACCAGCCTGTCGGCGATGCGGCTGATCCCGTCGCCGCCGGGCATCATCGCCGGCGGCGAGATCCTCTTCCGAGGCCGCGACGGCCAGGTGCGCGACCTCGCCCGCCTCAGCGAGCGTGCCATGCGCAGCGTCCGCGGCAACGAGATCGGCATGATCTTCCAGGAACCGATGACCTCGCTGAACCCGGTCTACACCGTCGGCGACCAGATCGGCGAGGCGCTGCGCTACCACCAGGGCCTCGACCGCCGGGCGGCGCGGGCGGAGGCGCTGGCCATGTTGAAGAAGGTCGGCATCCCGGCTGCGGAGCGGCGGTTGGACGAGTATCCGCACCAGATGTCGGGCGGCATGCGCCAGCGCGTGATGATCGCCATGGCGCTGGCCTGCCGCCCCACCCTGCTGATCGCCGACGAGCCGACCACCGCGCTGGACGTGACCATCCAGGCGCAGATCCTCGACCTGATGCGGCGGCTGCAAGAGGAAACCGGCACCTCGATCCTGTTCATCACCCACAATCTGGGCGTGGTGGCGGAGGTCGCGCACCGGGTGGTGGTGATGTATGCCGGCCGCATCGTCGAGGAAGGCGATGTGCGCTCCCTGCTGAAATCGCCCAGGCATCCCTACACCCGCGGGCTTCTGGCCTGCATGCCGCATCTGGGCCAGCGGCGCGGCGACGGCGGGCGGCTGCACGCCATCCCCGGCAGCGTGCCGAGCCCGGTGAACCGACCGCCCGGCTGCACCTTCGCCCCGCGCTGCCCACTGGCCGAGGCGGCCTGCACCGCCGCCGAGCCCGTGCTGGAGCCGGTCGGCCCCGACCATTCCGCCCGCTGCCGCCGCTGGAGAGACGTGCAATGAGCGTTGATGCCGTTACCGAACAGCCCCTGCTGAGCGTCCGCAATCTGGAAAAGCGCTTTCCCGTGCGCGGCGGGCTGCTGCAACGGCCGGTCGGCTGGGTCAAGGCGGTGGACGATCTGTCCTTCGACCTCAATCGCGGCGAGGTGCTGGGGCTGGTTGGTGAATCAGGCTCCGGCAAGACCACCGCCGGCCGCAGCATCCTGCGGCTGATCGAGCCGACCGGCGGCTCCATCCGCTTTGACGGGCAGGAGATCACCGGCTTGGCCACGGCGGAGATGCGGGCGCAGCGCCGCCGCATGCAGATCGTCTTTCAGGATCCCTATGCCAGCCTCGACCCGCGCCAGCGCGTGCGCGACGTGATCGGCGAGGCGCTGGTGATCCACGGCATCGGCACCCGCGCCGACCGCCGCGACCGCGTGGCAGCATTGCTGGAG
The DNA here is from genome assembly GCA_965650625.1 of uncultured Azospirillum sp. GTDB lineage: Bacteria > Pseudomonadota > Alphaproteobacteria > Azospirillales > Azospirillaceae > Azospirillum. Next base: position 33,518 of record CBFGPE010000068.1, read on the forward strand.
AAGGTCGGCCTGACCGCCGACGCCATGGACCGCTTCCCGCACGAGTTCTCCGGCGGCCAGCGCCAGCGCATCGGCATCGCCCGCGCCCTGGCGGTCGAACCCGACTTCATCGTGGCGGACGAGCCGGTGTCGGCGCTCGATGTCTCGGTCCAGGCTCAGGTGGTCAACCTGTTGGGCGATCTGCAACGCGAGCTGGGGCTGGCGGTGCTGTTCATCGCCCATGATCTGGCGGTGGTGCGCTACATCAGCGACCGGGTGGCGGTGATGTATCTCGGCCGCCTGATGGAGATCGCGCCGAGCGATGGGCTCTACGAGCGCCCGCGTCATCCCTACACCATGGCCCTGCTGTCGGCCGCCCCCGACCCGGACCCCGACGCGCCGAAGTCCCGCATGCTGCTGGACGGCGACGTGCCGAGCCCGATGAACCCGCCGTCCGGCTGCGTCTTCCGCACCCGCTGCCCCTTCGCCCTGCCCGCCTGCGCGGAGCCAGAGGCGCGGACTCTGCGGGAGGTGGCGCCGGGGCATTCCGTGTCGTGCATCCGGGACGATGTGACGGCGGGGTGATCGCTTCCCCTGCATTTGACGCCGATCTCGGGCACTTGTTCCTCACGGCGCGACGCCGGCCGTCGCGGGTTCGGCAGGCGTCGCCTCCCCCTCCTCCTGCCGGCGCGCATAAACCGTCGGCGGCACGCCGACATGGCGGGTGAAGGCGACGCTGAAGGTGCTCGCGGAGCTGTAGCCGACACGCTCGGCGACATCGGCGATCCCGCCGTCGCGGCGGCGGAGCATGTCCTTGGCCAGGGCCATGCGCCATTGCAGCAGATATTCCATGGGGGCGACGCCGACCGCCTGCCGGAACCGCTCGAAGAAGGTCGAACGCGACAGCGCCGCCTCCTTCGCCAGTTGGGCGACTGTCCAGGGCGCGGACGGGCGGTCATGGATGTGCCGGAGGGCGACGGCGAGCCGGTCGTCGCCCAGCCCCCGCAGCAGCCCCGGCGATCCCGTGGACACCACCGTGGACCGCAGGGCCTCGATCAGCAGAATTTCCAGCAGGCGCGCCAGGATCACCTCGCGCGCCGGCCGCAGGGCGCGCGACTCCTCGTTCACCATCCGCACCAGTGCGCTCAGCCGCTTCTCGCCACGGACATGCACCAGTTGCGGCAGCAGTGACACCAGCAGGTCCGCATCGGGCGACGCGAAGGCGCAGTACCCGACGAGATTGCAGACGTCCGGTGGCCGGTCGGGACTGCCCAGAAGAAATTCTCCCGGCCGCAGTTCGACCGGACGGGTATCGGCGGCCCCCGGCGGCATCGGCGCGATGCTCGCCACCGTGAACTCGTAGGCCGCGGGGATCAGCACGAAGTCATCCGCCTCCAGGGTGATCGGATCGCCCCCACCGAGGCTCAGGCGGCACGAGCCGTCGAGCACCACGCAATAGAATGGCCGCCCGGCCTCCGTCCGCCGGACCCGCCAGCAGCCGGCCCCATAGGTGAGCTTCGAGAACGAGGCGCTCGGGCGGAGCAGGCTGACCACCTGCGCCAGGGGGTCGACCATATTCGGACTCCTGCAAATGAATTCCGGACTTCTGATT
>CBFGPE010000069.1:0-34633 GCA_965650625.1 uncultured Azospirillum sp.
TCCGAAGCTTGAATCACATCACGCTTTCAGCGCCAACACTTTTCAAACGGCCTCTTACGAGAACTCCCGCACCGTGTGCAGGTGGTTGAGCGGGCCGTGCCCATGGCCCAGGCCGGGGGCGGTCAGGATCGCCGTCTCGACATAGCGGCGGGCGCGGGCGACCGCGTCGCGCGTGCTCAGGCCCTGGGCCAGACCGGCGGCGATGGCCGAGGACAGGGTGCAGCCGGTGCCGTGGGTGTGGGGGGTGTGGACGCGGCGGCCCTCGAACACCGTCTCGCCCTCTTCCGTCAGAAGCAGGTCGTAGAGGGTGTCGTCCTCCAGATGGCCGCCCTTCAGCAGGACCGATTTCGGGCCGAAGCTGAGCATCAGTTCGGCGGCGCGGCGCATGTCGTCCAGATCGCGGATCGGCAGGTCGGTCAGCGCCTCGGCCTCCGGCAGGTTGGGCGTCACCACCTCGGCCAGCGGCAGCAGGCGCCGGCGCAAAGTCAGCACGGCGTCGGGGTCGAGCAGATGGTGGCCGCTCTTGGCGATCATCACCGGATCGAGGACCAGGGGCACGTTGACGGCGCGTTCCTCATACTCCGCCGCCACCGCCTCGATGACGGGAGCGTTGGCGAGCATGCCGATCTTCACCGCGTCGGCGCCGATATCCTCCAGCACCAGCTTCATCTGCAGGGCGACGAAGGCGGGATCGACCGGCACCACGCCATAGACGCCGGTGGTGTTCTGCGCCGTCAGCGCCGCGATGGCGGTCATGGCATAGGCGCCGAGCGCGCTGACCGCCTTGATGTCGGCCTGGATGCCGGCGCCGCCGCCGGAATCCGACCCGGCGACGATCAGGACGCGGCCCTTGACGGTGTTGCCGCTCACGTTGTTTTCGCTCATTGCGCGGCCTCCAGGCTGCGGGCGGCGCTGGCCTGGATGGCGTCGGCGATGTCGGCGACCACGCTGTGGACCAGCGTCGCGTCGTCACCCTCCGCCATCACGCGGATCAGCGGCTCGGTGCCCGACTTGCGGATCAGCACACGACCGCCCGCGGCCAGACGCGCCTCTCCGTCCTTGATCGCCTGTTGGACGAGGGCATCCTCCAGCGGCTTGGTCCCGGCGGAGAAGCGGACGTTGGTCAGCTTCTGCGGCACCGGATCGAACACGCGGCAGACCTCGCTGGCCGCGCGGCCATCGGCCTGGATCAGCACCGCCAGCACCTGCAACGCGGCGATCAGCCCGTCTCCGGTGGTCGAATAGTCGGACAGCACGACATGGCCCGACTGCTCGCCGCCGACATTGTAGCCGCGCTCCCGCATCAGCTCGACGACATAGCGGTCGCCGACGGGGGTGCGGGCCAGATGCAGGCCGAGGCCGCCGAGATGGCGCTCCATGCCCAGGTTGGACATGACGGTGGCGACGACGCCGCCGCCGCGCAGAGTCTGCGACCGCGCCCAGGAGGTGGCGATCAGGCTCATCAGCTGGTCGCCGTCGATCGGGCGCCCGGCCTCGTCCACCATGATCAGGCGGTCGGCGTCGCCGTCCAGCGCGATGCCGAGATGGGCGCCGTGGGCGACCACCTGCTCCTGCAGGGTGTGGGTGGCGGTGGCGCCACAGCCCTTGTTGATGTTGGTGCCGTCGGGGCTGACGCCGACCGGGATGACGTCGGCACCCAGCTCGTACAGCACCTTGGGCGCGACCTTGTAGGCGGCGCCGTTGGCGCAATCGACGACGATCTTCAGCCCGTCCAGCCGCAGGCCGCGCGGGAAGGTGTTCTTCACATATTCGATGTAGCGGCCGGTGGCGTCGTCCAGCCGGCTGGCACGGCCGAGATCGGCGGGGCCGGCGAGGTCGGGGGCGAAGGGCAGCGCCATGCGCCGCTCGATCGCCGCCTCCACCTCGTCCGACAGCTTGTAGCCGTCGGGGCCGAACAGCTTGATGCCGTTGTCCTGATAGGGGTTGTGCGAGGCGGAGATCACCACGCCCATATCGGCGCGAAGCGAGCGGGTCAGCATGGCGACCGCCGGGGTCGGCAGCGGACCCACCAGCACCACATCCATCCCCATGGAGATGAAGCCGGCGGTCAGCGCCGGTTCCAGCAGATAGCCGGACAGCCGGGTGTCCTTGCCGATCACCACCCGGTGCCGGTGGTCGCCGCGGCGGAACTGCAGCGCGGTCGCCATCGCCACGCGCAGGGCCGTTTCGGCGGTCATCGGGTCGATGTTGGCGGTGCCACGGATGCCGTCGGTGCCGAACAGGTGTCGCGTCATGAAAACCTCGTGCAGGAGCCGGTTCCAGCCCGATGTCGGATCGGGTGGCGGGAAGCGCAAGCGAAGGATGTTTCTTCGCGCGGCAGCCCGGCCGGGTCAAGACCCCTTCGGCGGCTGCGCGAAAGGGTTACAGGGGTGGATCAGCGCGGGTGCAGTGCTTCCCAGACGGCACGGGCCTGCGCGGTCTCGGCGACGTCGTGGACGCGCAGGATCTGCGCGCCCTGGTTCAGCGTCTCCAGACCGGCGGCGAGGGAACCGGGCAGCCGCTCCTTCGGCGGTTCCGCGCGCGACAGGCGGCCGATGAAGCCTTTGCGCGACAGGCCGATCAGCACCGTGCAGCCCAGGGCGTGGTACAGCGCGGTGTGGCGCAGGATGTCCAGATTGTGCTCCGTCGTCTTGCCGAAGCCGATGCCGGGATCGACGGCGATGCGCTCCGGCGGCACCCCGGCCGCGGCGCAGCTGGCGATCCGCTCCTCCAGCCAGTCGAACACGTCGAGCGCGGCGGCGCGGTAGGTCGGGTTGGCCTGCATGGTGCCGGGATCGCCCTGCATGTGCATCACCACCACCGGGGTACCGGTGCGGGCGACGACCGGCAGGGCCTGCGGGTCGGACAGCCCGGCGATGTCGTTGACGATGTGGGCGCCGGCCGCGGCGGCGGACTCCATCACGCTGGCGTGGCGGGTGTCGACGGAGACGGTCGCCCCCTTGTAGGCGAAATGGCGGATGACCGGCAGGACGCGCCGCTCCTCCTCCTCCGGCGGGACCGGATCGGCGCCGGGGCGGGTGGACTCGCCGCCGACGTCCAGGATGTCGGCGCCGGCAGCCAGCATCGCCTCGCCATGGGCGATGGCGGCGCCGGGGTCGAGGAAGTCGCCGCCGTCCGAGAAGCTGTCCGGCGTGACGTTGACGATGCCCATGATTTGCGGCCGGTCGGGAGCCAGTCCGGCGAAGGGCGGGCGGGCGCGGGTCAGGGCGCCGAGCTGGCGGTCCAGCGCCTCCGCCACCGTGCGGGAACGCTCCCAGCCCCAGGCCATGATCTCCGACAGCGGTGCGAAGGCGCGGTCGATGCGGGAGCCTTGGTCACGGACGATCAGTTCGGCGGTGGAGAAGGCGAAGCGCCCGCCGGCCAGCGGCACCGCCGCCCCCTTGGCCCAGGCGGCGATGGGCATCAGCCCGACCGGGCGAAGATAGACCCGTACCCCCTCCTCCCCCGCCCAGGGGCAGAAGCCGGCGAGCGACCCGGCGGCCGATTTGGGGGCGGCTTTGGCGGCGGGCTTGGCGGAGAGCGGCGGCATCGGGAATTCCCCTTCACATCACAGGCTGACGCTATCGTTCCTGGCATGCGCCCGGCGGGATGGCAAGGGTGCCATAGCGGACGGCTCCCTCCCTTGGCCTGGAACAAGGCGGTGATCGGCGGACGATGGAACGGCGTGGAACAGCTTTCGGCGAACGGTCCATCTTGCGGCTATCTGAGAGTGGCGGAGATCGATCACGGATGGCGCCCATGAGTGGCTTGTCTTTGATTCGGCTGAGGGAAATAGGGGTTTACCCGAATATTATTTAACTATATCTTCATAATCTATTCTCAAATTTAATATGTTAACTTTGCATCTAGGTTCTTTCAATAATGGGTATCGTAAACAACATTTGCAGGAAACCATGTAATTTTAAGTCAGCCTCCGCCTTAATTGTTGACTTCAATATATCGTCCAGCGAATTAATGGAAAGAACCCTTTCCGGCCTTAAACTGAAGCACATCTACCGCTCATTTTCCACCGAAGACGCTGTCTCGCTTCTTTCGGAGAACGAGATCGGCATTGTCATCGTAAACGCAGATACAGTCCGAGAAAAAGCGCTTCAACTGTTAGAGATGGTCAGATTCCGCCAGACAAAAGACCCATGTCTAGGGGGAAAAATAAAACATATCTCGATAATCCCATTCGTAATTATCAGCTCTGCAGTGACACCGAAAATGGCGGAGAAAGTGGCAGATGCAGGAATATGCGCATTGGTTTCAATGCCGTTCAAGCCGGTTGATTTTATGAAGAAGATTAAAAATCTACTTTACGTGCACTGCGAAGATAATTGCTTCAATATGGCAAATCCATCGCTTGAAGGCACCGACGTCCTGGAGGAACCCAGCAGCCCTCGCTGACGTAAAGCCAGGAGTTCTGCGTCCTCGACAGCGGCATTTGAGAAGACATCCCCCTCCTATGGGACAGAGGGCGATTCCTCCCCCCTCACCCCCGCCGGGCCAGCCCGCCCTTCAGCTTCAGCACATAGGTGATGACCTCCGCCACCGCCTGATAGTGCTGGAGCGGGATCGTCGCATCCACCTCCGCCGTGGCGTGGAGGGCGCGGGCGAGCGGCGGGTTCTCGACGATGGGGATGTCGTGCTCCTGGGCCAGGGCGCGGATGCGCAGCGCGATCAGGTCGGCGCCCTTGGCGAGGCAGATCGGGGCGGCGGTGCGGCCGCGCTCGTATTCCAACGCCACGGCGAAATGGGTGGGGTTGGTGATGACCACGGTGGCGCGCGGGACGTTCGCCATCATGCGCTTCTTCGAGCGCGAGCGGCGGATGTCGCGCAGGCGGGCCTTGGCGTTGGGGTCGCCCTCGATCTGCTTGTATTCGTCCTTGATCTCCTGGTGGCTCATGCGCAGGCGGCGGCGCCATTCCAGGCGGTTCCACAGCACGTCCACCGCCGCCATCAGGACGGTCGCCAGCAGCACCGCCAGCAGCAGCCGCAAGGTCACGTCCCGCAGCAGGTTGGGCAATCCGGCGACGTCCATGCCCACGGTATCCTCCGTCCATGCGATATAAGGCGCCAGCGCGTGCCAGGCCGCGATGCTGATGATGGAGAGCTTGACCAGACTCTTGACGAATTCGACCAGCGCCGGGCGGCCGGCGATCCGCTTCCAGCCCGAGGCCGGCGACAGGTGCGACCATTTCGGCTGGATGCGGTCGCTTGCCACGACGAACGGCCCCTGCCCCAGCGCCGACACCACCACCCCGCCAAGCAGGATGCCCAGCACCGGCAACAGCGCCACCGCGACGCCGCCGATCAGCCAATACAGGCTGTGGATGACGTCGACGGCGCTGCCGTCGATGCGGATGTCGTCGGGGTTCTCGATCAGCGGCAGCAGCAGGGCCGACAGGGTCGAGGCGACTCCGGGCACCGCCATCAGCACGATCATCCAGGCGGCGACCATCGCCGACAGCAGGCCGACGTCGCGGGCGCGGGGGACGTCGCCCTTCTCCGCCGCCTCGCGCAGGCGTTTCTCCGTCGGTTCTTCTGTCTTCTGTTCGTCGTCCTGCTCCGCCATCCGTCAGGACCCCGACAGCCAGCCGCCCAGCGCGGCGACGAAGGCGGTCAGCATGGCGCCGGCGGTCGCCATGAACAGGCCCATGCCCACCATCAGCACGCCGGGGGTGGCGACGAAATAGACGGGCATCGCCGGCATCACCCGGTTGACCAGCCCCAGCGCCACATTCACCACCAGCCCATAGAGGATGAAGGGCGCCGCCAGCCCGACGCCCAACCGGAAGGTGGTCGCCAGCAGTTCGGCGAAGCGCTGGGCGACCATGCCGAGGTCGGGGAACACCCCCGCCGGCCAGGAGCCGTAGGAGCGGGCCAGCGCGCCGATCATCAGGTAATGCACGTCCGACGCGAACAGCAGGGCCAGCCCGCCGATCAGCAGCACGCCGGACAGCACAGACCCGCCCTCGAACCCCGCCGCCGCCATGGAGAAGGGGTTGCTCAACCCCACCACCTGGGCAGCCAGCGCACCCGTGGTCTGCAAGGCGGCCATGAACAGCCGGGCGCCGAGGCCGAGATAGGCGCCGACCAGCGTCTCCCCGGCCAGCGCGCGCAGCATCTCCACCGGCTGGTCCGGCATGCGGTCGGGCAGGCCGTCCACCCCCGGCAGCAGAACCAGCGTGACGATGATCGCCAGCGCCGCCCTCACCCGCATCGGCACCGCCGCCTCGCCGAAGCCCGGCAACAGGCCGATGGCTGCCGTGACCCGCGCCAGCACGATGAAGCCGCGGTAGATCTCCAGGGTCAGGAACTGGCTGAGGTCTCCCATGGGATCGGGCATCCGGCTAGACCTGATCGACGGTCTTGAGCGACGCCTTGCGGTGAAGCTCGGCATGGCTCAGCACCGGGGTCATCGGGCTGACCCGTTCCAGCAGGGAGCGGACGAAGGGCCGCACCTCCGCCCCCACCAGCAGGGCGGGCCAGACCTGGGAGGTCGCGTGCTTCTGGATCTTGAGGCGGACGGCGGTCAGGAACTCCTGCACCTGGCTGGGCGGCATGACGAAGCGGCGGTCGTCGCCCTCCACCACGATGTGGTCGAGCAGGGCCTGTTCCCAGCGCGGGCTGAGTGCAATGACCGAGACGAAGCCGTCGGGACCGGCCAGACCCTGGTGGATCTGCTGGCCCAGCCGCATCCGCACATGTTCGGTGATCAGGGTGATGTGGCGGGTCCAGCCGACCGCCTCCGCCACCGCCTCGACGATGGCGGGCAGGTTGCGGATCGACACCCGTTCCGACAACAGCTGTTGCAGCACGCGCTGGAGGACGACCAGCGAGATCTGGCTCGGCACCATGTCGTTGATGAGCTTCTGGTACTCGCGGCCCAACCCGTCGATCAGCTTTTGCAGGGCGGCGAAGGTCAGCAGGGTGGAGAGGTTGTCCTTGATGACCTCGGTCAGGTGGGTGGTGATGACGCTTTCCGGATCGACGACGGTGTAGCCCTTCGCCACCGCCTCTTCATGCCGGGCCGGGTCGATCCATTTGGCCTGCAGGCCGAAGGTCGGCTCGCGTGTCGGGTCGCCGGCGATGTCGGGCACGGCGCCGCCGGTGGGGTCGATGGCGAGCAGATGCTTCGGCCGCACCTCGCCCTTCGCCGCCTCCACCCCCATGATGCTGATGACGTAGCTCTTGGGGGCCAAGAAGCTGGAATCCTTGATGCGCACCGACGGCAGGACGAAGCCGAATTCGGTGGCGAAGCGCTTGCGCAGCGTCTTCACCTTGGTGGTCAGCGGGCCGTTCTTGTTGAGGATCAGCGGGACGAGGTGGTTACCGACCTCCACCTTCACCTCGTCGACCTTCAGCATGTCCTCGACCGCCTCTTCCGGGATGGCGGGGGGTGCCTTGCGGCTTTCCTCCAGCTTGGCGAGTGCCGCGGCGCGGGCCTTGCGGCGCGGGGCGTACCAGCCGAGCGCGGCGAAGGCGGCCCCGATGGCGAGGAAGGGCGCCATCGGCAGGCCCGGCGTCAGCGCCAGCGCCCCCAGCAGCCCGGCCGCCACCAGCAGCGCCTTCGGGTAGGCGCCGAGCTGGTCGATCACCGCCTTTTCGGCGGAGCCGATGTTGCCGCCCTTGGTCACCAGCAGGCCGGCGGCCAGCGACACCACCAGCGCCGGGATCTGCGTCGCCAGCCCGTCGCCCACCGTCAGGGTGGTGTAGGCGGATGCCGCGGCGTCGAAGCTCATCCCCTTCTGGACGATGCCGATCGCCATGCCGCCGAGAACGTTGATGACGGTGATGACCAGACCGGCCACCGCGTCGCCGCGCACGAATTTGGAGGCGCCGTCCATCGCGCCGTAGAAGGTGCTTTCGTCCTCCAGCTCCTTGCGGCGGCAGCGGGCCTCGGCCTCGTCGATCATGCCGGCGGAGAGGTCGGCGTCGATCGCCATCTGCTTGCCGGGGATGGCGTCGAGGGTGAAGCGGGCGCCGACTTCGGCGATGCGGGTGGCGCCCTTGGTGATGACGACGAAGTTGATGACGACGAGGATGCAGAAGATCACCACGCCGATGACGAAGTTGCCGCCCATCACGAACTGGCTGAAGCCCTGGATGACGTGACCGGCGGCGCCGTGGCCGTGATGCCCCTCGCTGAGGATCAGCCGGGTGGACGCGATGTTCAGCGCCAGCCGCAGCATCGTCACCACCAGCAGCACGGTGGGGAAGGACGAGAAGTCCAGCGGGCGCGGGATCCACAGGGACACCATCAGCACCAGCACCGCGACCGAGAAGGACAGCGCCAGCCCGAGATCGAGGAACCAGGACGGCACCGGCAGGAACAGCACCGCCAGCACCAGCAGGATGCCGACCGCGAACAGCACGTCGCGGTTCGCCAGCCCGATGTCGCCGAGCAGGCCGAACCGGCTGCGGACGTGATCCGTGAGGGTCATGGGGATCCGGATGGGTTCGAGGGAGGGACGATTGTCCGGCAACGATAGGCGGGTGCGGTAAAACCGGGATTTAAACGGCTCCCTTGGCCTGTCACTGGCTCGGCAGCAGCGGGCGGGCCGGGCCGTCGGCGAACAGGCCGGACAGGAAGCTGAGACGCCCGCGTTCGGCCGCGGTCCAGGTCGGGGAGGCGCCGCCGGGGCCGGCCGCCAGCGTTTCCAGATAGCCGAGCGCGCCGGCGACCCAGCGCAGATTGCCGGTCACCCGCTGGCGATAGGCCTCGCCGCGCTCGGACTGGGCGGAGTGGTAGCGGGCGATGGCGGTTTCCAGCGAGCCGTGGTCGCGCCGCAGGGCCGACAGGAAGGACGCGGCGTAGCGGGCGTTGGCGACCGGATCGAAGGCGGTGGCGAGGTCGGGGAAGGCCTCGGGGTGCCAGCGCAGATTGACTTGCAGGCAGCCGACGTCGATGGACTGCACGCCGCGCGCCTGTGTCTCGCGCACGAAGGCGATGGCGGCGTCGCGCGTCGGGAAATAGTGGGACCGGCCCTCGGTGTTGACGGTCCAGGGCCAGGCGGTGAAAAGGCGATCCTCTGTCCGGCGGCCGGATTCGGTGAAGCCCATCGCCAGCAGCAGATGGTCGGAAATGCCGGCCGCCTTCTCCGCGTCGAGGATTGCGGCGATGCATTGCGCTTCCGGCGGCAGGGCCTTGGCCGAGGGATGGGACAGTGGTTTCGCCGGGGCGTAGAGCGCGGTGCTCCACACGCCGATCTGCGAGGGGTTGGCCGGCGGCGCCGCCGCACCGCCGGCCGGACTTACGAGCAGCCCGAGAAGGGGGATGACCGCTCGCAACCGGAACATCAGTCGATGGCGACGATCAGGTCGCTCAGCCGGTCGGCGTAGGTGGCGAGCGTGCCGTACATGAAGGGCAACGCCAGCACCGTCACCACCAGGATCGCGACGATCTTCGGCACGAAGGTCAGCGTCATCTCCTGCACCTGGGTCAGCGCCTGCACCAGAGAGATGGACACGCCCACCACCACCGCCGCAATCAGCGGCGGCGCCGCGACCAGCAGGGTCGTCCAGATGCCGCTGCGCAGCACCTCCAGCACGTCGGCCTGGTTCATGGGGGATCCTATATTAAGTGCGCGCGCTCAAACCGCGATGCGCATGATCTCCTGGTACGCCTGGACCATCTTGTCGCGGATGGCGACGACGCTCTGCACCGTCATCTCCGCCGCCAGGACCGAGCGCACGACGTCCTGCGCGCTGGCCTTGCCCGATACGGCGGCGAGCGAGACGCGCTCGCTCTCCTTCAGGGTGTCGACGGCCTGGGAGATCGACTTGTCGAGGAAGCCGCCGAAATCGCTTTCGGCACTGGCGGCCACCGCGTCGGTGCCGTTGGCGGCGGACAGAGGCGAGGTCGCCGCCTGGGTTTCGGCGAGCCCGCTGATAGCGGGGCTGCGGTTGGCGGCGTAGGCGGCGGCGACGCGGCCGACGGACATCTCGATCATGGGACGGCTCCTCAACTGCGCAGCAGGTCGACGACGCGGTTCATCATCGCGCGCGACTGTTCGATGACGTTCATGCTGGCTTCGAAGGCGCGGCCGGCCTCGCGCATGTCCATCATCTCGATCAGCGGCTGGACATTGGGCTTCTTGACATAGCCCTTGTCGTCGGCCGCCGGGTGCGAGGGGTCGTAGGCGAGCTGGAAGTCGCTGCGGTCGCGGCCGATCTGCTTGACCTGCACCAGCTCCGCGCCGACGCCGCGGTCCATCACGCTGTCGAAGGACACCGTCTTGCGGCGATAGGGGTCGCCGCCCTTGGAAGTGGCGGTGGAATCGGCATTGGCGAGGTTTTCCGCCACCACGCGCAGGCGGGTCGATTGCGCCTGAAGCCCGGCACCGGCGATCTTCAGCGTGGCGCCGAGGACATCGTTCATCATCGCTCGTCTCCGTCCTAAAAAGCCGTCAGCCGTTTCGCCCTTAACCGTTCCGCCAAGCCATGCGCAGCATCTGCACATTGCGCTGGAACAGGCTGGTGGTCAGGGCGAAGGCGTCGCGGGTCTCGCTGCCCTTGATCATCTCCTGCTCCAGCGACACCGCGTTGCCGCTGGGGGTCGACTCCCACAAGCCCGCCTTGCCTTCCTCGCGGTAGGGCGTGGTGGAACGGCTGCCGGCCAGATGCAGGCCGGCGGTGCGGGCGGTCTCCACCGGGCGGATGCCCTCCATGACGCTGTCGAAGGATTTCAGGTCGCGCGCCTGGTAGTCGGGCGTGTTGGCGTTCACGACATTCTCGGCGATCAGCTTCTGCCGCTGCGCCAGATAGTCTAGGCGCGTGCCGGCAAGCTGGAAGAAACCGATTTTACTCAAATCCATTGCGACCTCGTTCCATCACATCTCACCGGAACACAAGGCCGGACGATGATCCCGCCCGTTTAAAACCGGATTTAAATTCGCTGCTCTAGGCTGTCTCCATCGACAGGCATGATGGAGACAGCGCCGATGCCGGCACTCGCCACCCTGGCGGCGGAACTCGACCGGCTGCCGACGCGCCAGTGGCGCGGCGAAATCCGCTCGGCCGCCGGCATGACGCTGGAGGTCGACGGGCTGCAGCGCGTGCTGTCGGTCGGCGACAAATGCCATGCGGAAACCCTGCGCGGCGGGCGCGTGCTGTGCGAGACCATCGGGTTCCGCAACGGCCGCTCGCTGCTGATGGCCTTCGACAATCTGGACGGTGTGGCGGAGGGCTGCGCCGCCGTCACCGACGACACCGCCTTCATGCTGCGGCCCGGTCCGGGCTGGCTCGGCCGGGTGGTGAACGCGCTGGGCGAGCCGATCGACGGCAAGGGGCCGCTGGCGAACGGCGAGCATCCGCGATCCTTGCGCCAGCCGCCGCCGGCCGCCTGCGCCCGGCGCCGGGTGGGGACGCGGCTGGACAGCGGCATCCGGGTGATCGACAGCTTCGTGCCGCTCTGCCGTGGGCAGCGGCTGGGCGTCTTCGCCGGGTCGGGCGTCGGCAAATCGACCCTGCTGGCGATGGTCGCCCGCCATGCCGAGGCCGACGCCATCGTCATCGGCCTGATCGGCGAGCGCGGGCGCGAGGTGCGCGAATTCATCCAGGACGATCTGGGACCGGAGGGGCTGGCGCGCTCCGTCGTCATCGTCGCCACGTCGGACGAGCCGCCGCTGATGCGCCGGCAGGCCGCGCTGCTGACGATGACGGTGGCCGAGGAGCTGCGCGATCAGGGCAAGCATGTGCTGTGCCTGATGGACAGCGTCACCCGCTTCGCCATGGCCCAGCGCGAGATCGGGCTGGCCGCCGGGGAGCCGCCGACCGCCAAGAGCTATCCGCCCAGCGTCTTCGCCGAGCTGCCCCGCCTGCTGGAACGGGCGGGGCCGGGTCCGGAAGGTGGGGGGGAGGGGGATATCACCGCCATCTTCACCGTGCTGGTCGATGGCGACGACCATGACGAACCCATTGCCGATGCGGTGCGCGGCATCCTCGACGGGCATCTGGTGCTGGATCGCAAGATCGCCGAGCAGGGGCGCTATCCCGCCGTCAACCTGCTGCGCAGCGTGTCGCGCACCCTGCCCGGCTGCCATGACGCGCGGGAGAACCGCATCGTCGGCCGCGCCCGCGCGCTGGCGGCCACCTATGACGGCATGAAGGAGATGATCCGGCTCGGCGCCTACAAGCGCGGCACCGCCCCGGAGACCGACGCCGCCATCGACCTGCACCCGCAGTTGGAAGACTTCCTGCGCCAGGGCAAGGACGATCCCTCCCCCTCCGCCGAGAGTTTCGCGCGGCTGGACGCGCTGCTCGCCGCCATCGGAGACCAAGCATGAGCGTGAATACCAGATTGGCGGCCCAGGCCGTCACTCCGCCGACCGCCCAGCGCAAGCCCAATGAGCCGGAGGAAACGCTGGCGGACAAAATGAGCGTCGGGTTCGAGGACCTGCTCGACGTGGTCAACCCGCTCCAGCAATTGCCCGTGGTGTCCTCGGTCTATCGCGAGGCGACAGGGGAAAGCATCTCGATCCCGGCGCGGCTGGCCGGTGGATTCCTGTTCGGCGGCCTGCCCGGCCTGATCGGCAGCGCCGCGATGGTGGCCTTCGAGGAGATCACCGGCGACAGCGTGCTGGGCCATATCGGCAGTCTGCTGGAGGATGGGACGGAAACGGTGGCGGCGGAGGGAGCGCCGGCCGGAACGCTGCCCTGGATGCACGGCGGCGAGGGTGGCGGTGATCCCGCCCTGCCCTCCCCTCAGTCCTTGGCGGAGGCTTTGCGCCGCAAGTCTGGAGCAGTGGCGGAGACGGGCATGGCGGCACCGGCGGGCGAACAGCCGGCGCCGCAACTGCTGGCGAAGCTCTACAGCCTGGAGGCTACGGCGAAGGTCGGCGCGCCGGGGATGGTGCGCAAGGTGGGGTGACCAACCCGGACTTGCACGGCACCGCCGGGCACGGTTCAATGATCCGGACGGCGTTCCATGATGAGCGGGCTGGCGGTGGACGAAGACAAGGGTAACGGCACGGGAAAGGGACGGCGGCGGCTGTGGCTCCTGGTCGGCCATGGAGCGGTCGGGCTGGCCACCGCCGGGGCGTTCCTGCCCATCCTGCCCACCGTTCCCTTCCTGCTGGTCGCCGGCTGGGCCTATGCCCGCGGCAATCCCGAACTGCGGGAGCGGATGCGCAACGACCCGCGGTTCGGCCGTACCGTGCGCGAGTGGCAGGACCGCGGCGCCATCCCGGTGAAGGCGAAGGTCATGGCGGTCGGCGGCATGTCATCCAGCTTCGCCGTGCTCGCCCTGTCGTCGCCCGGATACCCGGTGCTCGCCGGCACCGGGGCGGCCATGGCGGCCGTGGCCGTGTATGTGGTGTCACGGCCGCCCCCTTCGGACGGATAGGCCTCTCTTACCAGCCCAGCCACTTGCCGTATTCGTGGACGACGTCCTGGGTGATCGCCTCACGGGAGGTGCGATCCGGCGGCAGGTATTTGTGAAGGCCGCCGCGCAGGATCACCTCCACACGCCGCTGCCATGCGGCGCGCTTGTCCTGCATCTCCGGGAAGGCGAAGGTCATCGGGTGGTAGGCGCGGGCGCGGATGGAGTAGGAGAACTCCTCCTCACCGTTGCGCAGCACGGCGATGCCGGCGCTGAAGGCACCCGTCTCGATCTCGACGCGCCGGCCGTGCCGCTCCAGCTCCAGCGCCACGTCGCGCAGCGCCGGCTGCACCGTCTCGGCGATGAAGCGGGCGACCTCCTGCCGCGCCGCCGTGCCGCCGGGGGGAAGGGAGGCCTGGGCCGCGGTCCGGCGTCCGACCATCGCGGCCAGCCGCTGCCGCCAGTCGCCGTCCATCGCCGGCTGCTGCGGCACGGCCCCTTCGGCGGGAGCGTCGGCAGGTACGCCGGAACCGATGGATTCGCGGGTCTTCCGCCGGTCCTGCGCCACGCTGCGCTCCTCGCGGAGGCTGACCACGAGACTGATGCACATCAGCACCATGACCACCGCGAAGGGCAGCGCGGTGGTGACCGCCGCCGTCTGCAACGCCTGCAACCCGCCGACCAGCAGCAGGATGGCGGCGACGACGCCGGACAGCACCGCCCAGAAGATGCGGGTGGCGATGGGCGGATCCTGGTTGCCGCCGGAGCCGATGATGTCGATGACCAGCGCACCGGAATCGGCCGAGGTGACGAAGAAGGTGATGACCATCAGCGTGGCGATGGCGGAGGTGATCATGCTGAGCGGCAGGCGGTCCAGCATGACGAACAGCGCGGTGGGGATGCTGTCGGCCACCGCCTTGGCCATGCCGCCGCCTTGGAACATCTCGATGTGGATGGCGGTTTCGCCGAACACGGTGAACCAGACGAAGGTCAGGGCAACCGGCGCGAACAGCACGCCGCCGATGAATTCGCGGATGGTGCGGCCGCGCGACACCCGCGCGATGAACATGCCGACGAAGGGCGCCCAGGAAATCCACCAGCCCCAATAGAACATGGTCCAGCTCGCCTGCCATTCGGCGCCGGAATAGGGCAGCGTGCGGAAGCTGGTGAAGGGAAGCGTCCACAGATAGCGGCCGATATTCTCCACCAGAGTGGACAGCAGGAAGACGGTCGGGCCGAGCAGGAAGACGAAGGCCAGCAGCAGAAGCCCGGCCAGCATGTTCAGCTCGCTCAGACGGCGGATGCCCTTGCCGACGCCGCTGACCGCGGACACCGTGGCGACCGCGGTGATGACCGCGATCAGCACCATCTGCTGCACCGTGCCGACGCTGAGCAGGCCGAGATACTCAAGCCCCGCGTTGATCTGCATGACGCCGAGGCCGAGCGAGGTGGCGATGCCGAACAGCGTGCCGAAGATGGCGACGATGTCGACGATATGGCCCGGCCAGCCACGGATGCGGTCGCCGAGCAAGGGATAGAGTGCCGATCGGATCGTCAGCGGCAGATCGTGGCGGTAGGCGAAATAGCCCAAGGCCAGCCCGACGACGATGTAAATGCCCCAGGCGTGCAGGCCCCAATGCAGGAAGGCCAGATTCATCGCCTCGCGCGCGGCATCCGGCGTTCCGCCCACGCCGACACGCGGGTTGGAGAAATGCAGCATCGGCTCGGCGACGCCGTAGAACAGCAGGCCGATGCCCATGCCGGCGCTGAACAGCATGGCGAACCAAGTGGGGTAGCTGAATTCGGGCTCGTCATCGTCCTTGCCGAGCTTGATCGCGCTGTAGGGGCTGATGAAGAGCCACAGGGCGAACAGCAGGAATCCGGCGACGGTCAGGACATAGAACCAGCCGAAATTCCCGACGATTGCGGCCTGCACCGCGGAAACGCGGGCGCCGAACGGTTCGGTGAACAGCGCCGCCACCGCAACGAAGAGAAGAATGATTCCCCCGGCAGTGAAAGATACGGTTTTGTTTATCCCTTGCATGATGGCACTCCGAAACAAGCCCGCCCAAGCGTAAGCGTGTCGAGACGCTGACAGCACAACGACCCGGGTGAGTGAATGTTGCGAGCCCGCCAGGAAAAGCCGGTGATCGGCATCCGTGCGCAAACTGCTCGCATCGCGCGAATCGCGCGGTCGCACAAATCGAAGCACGGGATCATACATATTTTACGGGTTCGGTCAAACATCTTGACCTAAGCCATGAGACCATATGGGGCAGACGCTCTTTCAACAACTGCAGACCTTCTTCTTTGTCCTGTTGTAATATGAGGTATTGAATAGGAATTTCTGCAGACCTAACCCGCCTATTCCAACAGCCTGCCAATCAATACAGAGTTTTTCATTCCCCGATCCGCGCTGCGGACAAAGAAAAAGGGCCGCCGTTTCCGGCAGCCCCTTCTCTTCCGTCCTCGATCCGCCGGTCAGGCGGCGACGTGGTCCTGCCCCAGATGGGCCATGCGGGCCAGCGTCGCCGGCTCGATGGCCACCCGCAGATGGGCGTGGCTGTCGTCGTCGCTGCGGTCGACCACCTCGCCATGGGCGTAAAGCCAGGCGAGAGTCGCGCCATCGCCATGCTCGATATCCAGTTCCACCAGCTCGCGGCCGGCGGTCATCCGGTCGTCGAGGATGCGGAACAGCGTGTCCAGCCGCCCGCCGGTGGCGGCGGACACCGCACAGGCGTTGCCGGCCCGTTCGGTGCGGGCGAGCACGGCGTCAAGCTCCGCCCCGTCCAGCAGGTCGATCTTGTTGGCGACCTCGACCACGCGCGGGTCGCGCTCCGGATCGATGCCGAGATCGCCCAGGATCGCCTCCACATCGGCCTTTTGGGCCTCGGTGTCGGGGTGGGCGATGTCGCGGACATGCAGGATGATGTCGGCCGACTGCACCTCCTCCAGCGTGGCGCGGAAGGCCGCGACCAGATGGGTCGGCAGGTCGGAGATGAAGCCGACCGTGTCGGACAGGATCACCTTGCGGCCCGACGGCAGCACCACCTGACGCATGGTCGGGTCGAGCGTGGCGAACAGCAGGTCCTTCGCGAACACGTCGGCGCCGGCCATCCGGTTGAACAGGGTGGACTTGCCGGCGTTGGTGTAGCCGACCAGCGCCACCACCGGGTACGGCACCTTGGCGCGCGCCTTTCGGTGCAGGCCACGGGTGCGGCGGACGTCGTCCAGCTCCCGCTTGATCTTGACGATGCGGTTGCCGATCAGGCGACGGTCAAGCTCCAGCTGCGATTCACCGGGGCCGCCGAGGAAGCCGAAGCCGCCGCGCTGGCGTTCCAAGTGGGTCCAGGACCGCACCAGCCGCGATTTCTGGTAACTCAGCGACGCCAGTTCGACCTGAAGCTGGCCTTCATGGGTGCGGGCGCGGGCGCCGAAGATCTCCAGGATCAGGCCGGTGCGGTCGATGACCTTGGCGCCGAACGCCTTTTCGAGGTTGCGCTGCTGCACCGGGGTCAGCGCATGGTCGACGATGACGAGGTCGATGGCCTCGCCCGCCTCATGCGCGTCTTCGATCAGCTTGGCATACTGCTCGATGGCGCCACCGCCCAGCAGGGTTGCCGGGCGCGGCTGGTTGACCTTGACGACCGCGGCCTGCGCCACGTCGAGGTCGATGGCCGCCGTAAGCCCGACCGCCTCGTCCAGCGAGGCTTCGGGGCTGCGGTCGGTCTCGGCCCCGCGCAGGACCGGGTGAAGGACGAGGGCGCGGCCCAAAGCGGACCGCGGGGTTTCGGTGGTTTTCAAATCGGTGGTCTGATGCGTGCCCATGGGTTCCTTTGTCCGCCCCGGCACCGGATGCGCGGGGCATGCGCGCATCCCTCGCGGATGCGAAGCTCGGAAATTGGCAAAAAGGGGTCCTCTCCGACCCCACCGGCGGCGCCACGGCACGGGGGAGGGTCGCGGCGGCCTGCGCGTCACGGGGTCGGAGAGGAGAGCGTCGGCACACCCGAGGCAGGAGGCCGAACCGGGGAACTTAGATCAAGGGAGGTCACCGAAGTTGTCGCGCCGGCCGGGATAGGGGCCTCGATACGCGCTGTCGTACGAGGATAGATGAGAGCTTCGGCGCTTGGAACAAGGCCGCGGGACCGATTTTTTGGGAGATTGGCGGAAGGCGCCCTCTCCCGCCCCGGGAGAGGGAGGGGACCCACGAAGTGGGGAGGGTGAGGGGCATTCCGGACATGGATTGCATATCCTTGGATCACCCCTCACCCTTCCCACCGCTGCACGGCGGGCCCCTTCCCTCTCCCGGGGCGGGAGAGGGAGTATCAGGCACCCCCTCACCGGCCCATGCTGTTGCGCGACGCCTGTTCGATGGTCTTGATGTGGGCGAGGCCAGGGAGGATTTCGGAGCGGATGAATTCCAGCCGCCGCACCGGGCCGCCGCCGCGGGAGAAGCGGTGCTTCCACAGATTCATCTTCACCGCCAGCCCGCACAGCACGCCGCCGATGGTCAGGTGATGGGTGACGATCAGGTCGCGGATGCTGCGGAAACTGTCCGGGTTGATGTCGCGCCAGAAATCGCGGGAGCGGTTGTCGAAGCTCTCGAACCGCCCGGTGATCGAGGTGGCGATGTCGGTCAGGTCGTGGCCGATCTCGTCCAGCATGCGGCGCTGGCGGGCGTCGCGCCGCACCTCGCTGACCTGGAACAGCTCCGCCATCCAGCCGAGGAAGCCCTGCACGTCAGGCACGATGTCGTCCAGGCAGCGCTTGAAATAGGCCAGCGACAGGAAGATGTCGGCATATTCCTCCAGGAAGGCCGGGATCTCCTGCAGCGGGATGTCGAGCCGGTCGGCGGTCATCTGCAGCCGGCGCCGCGCCTCCTCCACGTCGGGCTGGGCGAACAGGCGGACCAGCTCGTCCATGCTGGCGATGTCCGCCCCCTGCGCGCCATAGACATGCTCCACCAGCGGCCGGGTGAAGACGCGCATGTAGCTGGTCAGTTCCGCCCGCTTGGCGGCCGACAGGCGCAGCGCGCCCGCCTCCTCCACATCGATGTTCAGGCGGCGCAGCTCCAGCCGCAGGCTGTAGACGTCGAAGCTGGCGGCCTCGCCGATCCGGACGATCTTGCGCAGGTCGCGACGAAGCTCCGGACCGTCGATGCCGAAGCATTTCGATAATTGGTCGAGGCCGATCTGGCCGCTGCCGGTCTGGGCATCGTTGAACAGCTCCGCCACCGTCTCCAGCCGGACATTCTTGATCAGCCGTGCCCGGCGCAGCCCCGGCGTTTCCAGCGGCAGGATCGACAGGGGCAGGATGTGCAGGGCGTCACGCCCGTCATCCTCCTCCGCCGACAAGGCCCCGCGCAACTGCACGGCGGCAGCCCCGGTGGTGGCCGGCGGCCGGATGCGGTCGCGGGGCTTGCGGTCTTGTAAGTCGCCGGACCTGCGGTCCTGTGGAATGCGGTCCTGGGGGATGCCCGCTGGCGGCTGCACGGCTGGACTCCTCCCGCTTGGCCGAGCCCCGCGGCCTGTCAGAAGCGCGGGAACCTCATCAGCGTCATGGTGATGGACGGATCAATGGAGATGACCGAGGCCCGGCCATTGCGGGAGATCGGGCCGATCGACGGCATGGCGGCGGTCGCGGTGGCGCCGCCATTCTGCATGTCGTACATCGCGGCGAAGCGGTCGAGGAACTTGGCGACCTTCGCCGGGTTCTTCAGGTCGGCGATGTCCATGCGCTTTTCCAGCAGCGCCTTCTGCTTGTCGACGTCCAGCAGCGCCGTCTGGTCGGGCAGGCCCAGCGTGGTGTAAACCACCTTGCGCAGGGCGTTGTCGGCCATCACCTGATACCAGTTGGAGATGTTCGACGACCGCCGCTGGAAATAAAGGCCGAGGCGCACCGCCGGGTTCCTGTCCTCGGACTCCACCTCCAGCGTCACGTTGACGTAGCGGTCGATGATCGCCTGGACGACGGCCGGCTGTTTCAGGTTGTCGCCGCCGTTTTCGGCGAAGCCCAGCACGGTCGCCATCTCGCGGAACTTGGTGTCGCTCATCCGGTTGGCGGTGGAATACTGGTCGCTCACCCCCTCTTCCAGAACCTTGCGGATCAGGCCGCGCGACTTCGCCTGACTGCCGAGGTCGAAGGCTTCCAGGACGAAGCGATAGAGCTTGTCGTCCTTCATGAAGTCTTCGGTGCTGGTGATCTTGCCGATGTTGTCCTGGAAATAGGAGATGGCGCGCTGCACCGCCGGGCGGCTGCGCACCGCCTGTTCGTAGCGGTCGTGGTTCTTGGTGACGACACGAAGGTCGACGAGGGTGGTCATGCCTCCACCTCGCCGGACTTTTCACCGTTGCGCGGGATGGCGGGGTCTTCATCGGCGGCATCGGTTTCGGCGCCATAGCCGGCGGGGATGCGCATGATGACCTCCCCCGTCGCGGTGTCGAGCACCTCGGTGTAGAGCCGCCGGGTGTCGGGGTCGAGGTTGACGCGGTAGGGCCGGGTGGCGCGCTTCGCCTCCGCCTCGGTTGCATCGGTCTTTGCGGTGCGCTCCACCACCTCGGCCGGCTTGGTCGTCTCGGTCTGGGCGGCCCGCAGGCGGTCGGCCTGACGCTGGCGCGCCTCCGCGATGATGTCGGCGCTGGCGACGGAGCGTTCGCCGGACGGGCCGGTCACGCCGGTGACGGGGGTGGGCATGGCGTCATCCTCCGGCGTGGTGGCCCGCGTGATGGCCGGCATTATGATCGAGGCCATCCGCCGGGAAGGACGGAGCCGGCGCGGATGGAGCCGGCGACAGCAGCGTGCCCTCATACTCCATGACCGGACGCAGGGCGGACAGCGCCTTGTAATAGTCGCGCTCGCCGATATGGCCCATGGCGCGGGCGATGCGGTCCTGGATGTCGGGGCGGGTGAAGGTGGTGTAGAGCTGCGCCATCATCTCCGCCGCCGCGCCGCTGCCGCCGGCGGCGACGGTGGGGTCGAGCAGCATGCTCTGGATCAGGAAATAGGCGCGGCGCACCGGGGTCACCGCATCCTCTTCCTGCAGGATGTCGCTGCCGCGGATTATCTGGGCAAAGTTGGAGATGGTCAGGGTGTAGCGGCGGTTCTCGTTCTGCACGACACAGCCGTTGATGACCACCCGCTCGCACGGCTTCAGGCGGAGCTTAAGTGCCATAGGACAGATCCTCCGTCGCCAGTTCGCGTGCTCCCTGGGCCATTCCTTCGGCAGCCCCTTGCAGCCCCTGCATCACCGAGCGGTTGATGTGGAGCAGCAGGTCGATGCCGCCCTCGCCGCGCAGCACCCGCTGGGTGTTGCGGTTCACCGCGAAGGACAGCGAGACCAGACCGGCGCGCAGCGCCTCCGGCAGGGCGTTGCCGTCCTCCAGCAGGTCGGCGCGCAGCGCGTTCCACAGCTCCAGGTTCCGCCACAGCGCGTCCTTCAGCGCGGCGGAGCGCCAGTCGGCGTTGCGGTTGTTCTCCAGCGCCAGGGTGATCCGCAGGAACACCCGGTACTCGATCTTTCGCGGATCGTCGCACTCGGCGATGGTCTGGTGGTAGGCGGCGATGCTCATGGGCGCACCCCTGCGGTGGGGGTCCTTGGCGGCGGGAAGCCGGACCGGTTGCGGTGGTTTTTATGGGGACGGGCGAGTGGCCGGCCGTCGGCGATGCCCGCTCCGCTCCTGCTGCGGGCAGTGTGAACGGGCATGGCCGACGGGGCGGCGCCATCGTCCAGGGGATTGGACAATAGCGCCGCCCGTCTGGGACTTAGCGGAACAGCGACAGGATGTTCTGCGGACCCTGATTGGCGATCGACAGAGCCTGGATGGCGAGCTGCTGCTGAACCTGGAGGGCCTGCAGGCGGCTCGATTCCTCGTTCATGTCGGCATCGACCAGGGCGCCGATGCCCTTGTTCATCGAGTCCGTCAGCTTCGACACGAAGTCGTTCTGCACCGACACGCGGTTCTCGATGGAGCCGATGACCGACGCCTTGCCGATGGCGCTGTCGAGCAGCTTGTTGATGACCTCCAGCGACTTCTTCGAGTTGTTGACCACGTCGATCTGGGTCAGATCGGCGAGGCCACCGAAGGCGTCGCTCTCCTTCGAGCCGACCCACAGGCCGGACACCTGGGCGGTGAAGTTGCCGTCGGTGTTGTTGTCCTGGTCGGTGAAGGTCAGGGTGTCGCCGGTGAAGGCGACCTGGAAGTCACCGCCGGCGGCGGTCAGGGCGGTGTTCACCGCGGTGGCGATGTTGCCCTGGGTGGTCGCCAGATCGGTGTCGTAGGTCTGGGCCGACAGGTCGACCGACACGTCGGTCTTGCTGCCGTCCTCCTTGGTCACCGTCAGCGTCAGGCTGCCGAGACCCAGGTTCTGGCCGTCGATGAAGGTGTCGCCGGGGGCGCCGAACTTGATGTCGACCTTGGCCTTGGTGGCGTTGGTCGAGTCGACCTGCTGTTCGATGGTGGCCTTGCCGACGATCGATTCCACGCGCATGTCCTGGCGCTGGAATTCGATGTAGCTCGGATCGACGCTGCCGTCGCTGCGGCTGAGCGAGGCCAGGATGGCGACGTTCTTGTCCTTGGCCGTGCCGTCGTTGGAGTAGGTGACGCGCAGCAGGTTGTCGCCGTTGAAGGAGGCGTCGGCGGCGGCGCCCTTGATCAGCTTCACCAGCTGGTCGACGTCGTTCTGGATCAGCGACTTGTCGACGCCGTTGGTCTGGCCGGCGATGACGCGGGCCTTCAGCGTCTGCAGGTTCTCGACGATGTTCTTGGAGGCCACCGACGCGGTGTTGGTGGTGCCGGACCCCAGCTCCAGCGATTCCTTGACCGCCTTGAAGCCGGCGACGTCGGCCTTCATGGTGGTGGCGATCGACCAGTAGGCGGCGTTGTCCTTGGCGTTGTTGACCTTCAGGCCGGTCGAGATGCGGTCCTGCGTGGTCTCCAGATCCCCGGTCACGCGACGCAGGGTCTGCAGCGCGGTCATTGCGGAGGTGTTCGTCATAATCGAGGCCATGGGTATCTCCATTCGCGAGATGCATGGCGCCTTTCTGACGCCGGGGCCATTCGCGCCGGCCTTCCCGATCTGTTGTGCGGGGGCGCGAGCGGCAAATTCGAGGATGACCGAGCCGGTTTAAGCCGGAGTAAAAAATCGGAGGCGTTCGGGACGGGCGGGTTGCGGCAACGGAACTGCGGTCAACGACCGATGGCGCGGGCAGCGGCGGGCGGCACCACCGGCGGGATGAAGGGCACACGGGGGCCGGCCAGCCCGCCGGCGCTCGACCAGCGGTCCAGCATCAGCTGGGCGCGGTCGGGAGCGACATGATCGGGCGGCGCCTCGAACTTGTAGCCGCGGCCATAGACCGTCTCGATATAGCGGCCGCCACCGGTCGCCGTGTCGATCTTCTTGCGCAGCTTGCAGATATAGACGTCGATCACCTTGTCGAGCGGGTCGGAGCCGGACAGGCCGTAGACCTCCTCGTAGATGTGTTCCTTCGACACCACGCGGCGGTGGTTGAGGGCCAGCACCGACAGGATCGCGTGTTCCCGCTGGCTGAGGCGCAGGCGCTCGCCGTCCACCTCCGGGTCGCGGCCGTCGAGGAAGACGGTCAGGCGGCCGACCGTCACCGCATTGCTGGTCAGCCCGTAGGAGCGGCGGCGGATCGCCTCCAGCCGGGCGCGGATCTCGGTGCTGACCACCGGCTTCACCAGCACGTCGTCCGCACCGGACCGCAGGATGCCGGCGGTGGTGTTGGCGCAGCGGCGTTCGATCAGGCAGATGATCGCGGCGGTCACGTTGCGGGCGCGGAGCATGGCAACGCAGGCCTCGGTATCGCCGACGTCGCCGATGATGATCGCGTCATGGCCGATGTCGATGGAGCCATGCCCGCCCACCAGATCGCGCAGGCCATTCAGGTCCAGGCGGTCATGGTTAACCTTGCACAGGGCGAGTTGCTTGCCGATGGCGTCGGCGATCAGATCGGCTGGCTCAATCAGCAAAGCCTGCATTGGATTCTCCATTGTCGAGCAAGCGCAGATAAGCATTGATTTTTACGCAATTGCGTTGATGTCACATGCTTATCACAGCTTCAAAAGAACCCATCGAAAGGCGATGTGTCAACACTTTGGGGTAGCCGAGTTGATATAGGACATTCGAGCGTTTTACGCCGTTTTAATAGTTTCGTTTGGATAAACACTGGATAAATTTTTATGTAACAACGGTTTTACTTCGAAATTCGGCATGACTTTATAATGATCATCACAAGCAATCAGCAATCGACCCACCACGATTGGTTAACGACAGTAATCGGGTGGAAAACCAATCCTCACGAATATGAACGCTGGTTTAACCCTGACGTCCTAGCGTCGCCGGGCATCCGCGTTTGAGGAGGTTCCATGTCCGGATCGAAGGCACCCATCTTGCCGGCGGCCGCCGCCGCTGCTTGCCTGTTCGTCCTGGCGGGCTGTGCGCAATTGTCGCAGGCCCCCGACAGCGATTACCGCCAAGCCCTTGAAAAAGCGCTCACCGCCGGCCAGTGCGACGGCGATGCGGTGCGCGACATGTGGTCGGCTTATGGAAGGTGGTACGCGGTCGGGTCCTCCATCGCCGGCCATCCGAAGACCGACGAGGCCGTGGCCCTGCTGCGCCAGGGCGACCAGTTCCGGATCCTGAACTGCACGGAGGTGGCGCGCGCGTCCTACCGGACGCTGATCCACCGATTCCCGGAGGACGGCTATGCCGCGATGCGCGAGGCAGCCAGCGCTTCGTTGCGCACGCTGCCACCGCCGCTTCCCGCGCCGGGCGGGCCGACCCAGATCAGGCCGGTCGGGGAGATTTGAGGGGGATACCGGCTACAGCGCCAGATCCGACGACAGGGGCCGGTCCAGCCCCAGCCAGGCGTCGGCCAGCGGGCCGACAGTCAGCGCGCCGTCCAGCCGGCAGTCGGTCAGGGCGGCGCGGAAGGTCTCGTGAAGGTCGGCCAGGGCGGAGGACGGCAATCCCGTCGCCAGACGCAGGGTCACGTCCAGCCGGCGGCCGGCCAGTGTCGCCATCAGCTGCACCGGACCCAGCCGCTGCGGCCGCGCCTGAAGCACCAGGGTGATGCGGTCGGACAGGCCGTCTTCGATGCCGACGGCGCACAACAGGCTGTCGCCGCTGTCCAGAAGCGGCACGCGCGACAGCCGCCACAGCCGTCCGTCCACCGGCTGGAAGCGCGAGGCCAGCGCCCGGTCGCAGTCGTCGATCAGCAGCCCGCCGTCGAGATCCTCCAGCCGGGCCGCCGCCTCCGGTCCCAGCCAGCCGCGGCAGCCGTCCGCCGTCGTCGCCAGGAACAGGGCGAGCGCGGCGCCGAAGGTCGAATCGCAGCGTGGCAGGCATCCCCGCGCCAGCGCCGCATCGGCGGGCGACAGCGAATCGAGCAGGTCGAGCAGGCGGCGCACGAGCGGTCCGGCCTCGTCCCCGTCATCCGCGGCGCGCGGGGTGGGTGACGGCGTCGCGGCGAAATGCGCGGCCAGAAGCTCCGGCGGCGGCACATGCCGGGGGACGAGGTCGCGCGCCCCCATTCAGTTGGCTCCCATCGCTTGCCGCTCCGCTCAATAGACGACGGTGTCGGCGTCGTCGGATTGCGGGATGATGATGGTGCCGTCGTCGGCCATCGCCTTGGCGACGCGGACGATCTCCGCCTGGGCGTCGTTGACGTCGCGCATGCGCAAGGGGCCCATGTTCTCGATCTCGTCGAGCAGGATCAGGCGGGCGCGTTCCGACAGCACCGACAGGAAATGGTCGCGCTGGGGGGCCGGCGCCCCCTTCAGCGCGATGGCGAGCTGGCCCGTGTCGCAGCGGCGGATCACCGCCTGCAACGACACGCGGTCCAGCCGCATCAGATCCTCGAAGGTGAACATCAGCTGCTTGATGCGCTGGGTCGGCTCCGGCATCACGGTTTCCAGATCGTCGAAGATCTCGGTCAGCGTCTCGCGGTCGATGCGGTTGAAGATGTCGGCCATCCGCTCCAGCGAATCGTTGCCGTGGGTGCGGGCGTAGTTCGCCATGAACTCGTTGTGCAGGATCGATTCGATGTCGAGCAGCACCTCGCGCTGCACCGATTCGATCTGGATCATGCGCTCGATCACCTCGGTGCGGATGGTGGGGGGCAGCAGCACCAGCACCTTGGCGGCGTGGTCGGCCCGCATCTTGGACAGGATGACCGCCGCCGT
The DNA here is from genome assembly GCA_965650625.1 of uncultured Azospirillum sp. Classification (GTDB taxonomy): domain Bacteria; phylum Pseudomonadota; class Alphaproteobacteria; order Azospirillales; family Azospirillaceae; genus Azospirillum. The sequence continues at coordinate 25,531 of CBFGPE010000069.1, forward strand.
CTGAGGATATTCGCCGGCCAGATAGCTGGCGAGCACCCCCTCGTTCACGTTGGACATCTTCTCCCACATGGTGCGGCCGGCGGGGCCACGGATCTCGCCCATGATCTCCGTCACGCGGTCGGCCGGCAGGAAGCGGTTCAGCATCCGCTCCGTGCTGTCGTAGGAGCCGATCACCGAGCCGGCATTGGCGAAACGCTCGGTGAAGATGCGCATCAGCGTCTCCACCAGATTGGAGGTGACGTTGCCCAGCGTCGCCATCGCCCGGCTGACGAGGCGGATCTCGTCCTCGTCCAGCCGCTCCATCAGCCGCGATCCGCGCTCCTCGCCCAGCGCCAGGAAGATGACCGCGCTTTTCTCGACGCCGGTCAGGCTCTTGTAGTTCTCACGGATCTTGATCGGCGATCCCATGGCGGCACCTCAGAAGGAATAATCGGCGGAGGGGGCGGAGAACGGGGCGGCGTCGAGGCCGGTATCGGTGGCGTCGGCCGACGGCAGGGCCAGCGCGCGGTCGTGACGGAAGGCAACCGCCATCACCGCGCCGGCCACCAGCAGCAGCGGATGCGGAATCAGCGGGTTGGGGTCGAGAGCGGACAGCAGCCCGACGACGGAGCCGTCCTCCGGCACCGCCACGCCGCGGCGGCGGGCCAGGGCGAGAAGGCTGTCGGCGAGACTGGCGGGGGGATCGGCGGGCGTGTCGTCCATCGGCTCACACCCCATAGGAGCGGATCAGGCTGCCGGCGATCAGGAACCAGCCGTCGGTCAGCACGAAGAAGATGATCTTGAAGGGCAGCGCGATCATCACCGGCGGCAGCATCATCATGCCCATCGCCATCAGGATCGCCGCCACCACCATGTCGATCACCAGGAAAGGCAGGAACAGCAGGAAGCCGATCTCGAAGGCGCGGCGCAGTTCCGACAGCAGGAAGGCCGGCATCAGCAAGCGCAGGTCGACGCTCTCCGCCGTCACCGGGCGCTCGTCCTTCTCCGGGGCGGCGGTTTCGCCGGCCGGTTTGGGCTTTGCCGTGAAGGCGGCGAATGCGGCGAGGTCGCGCTCGCGGACATGGGAGGCCATGAAGCCGCGGAACGGCTCGATCATGCGCTCCAGCCCCTGTTCCTGGGTGACCTGCTCGTTCAGCAGCGGGCGCAGGCCGTCCTGCCAGGCGCTGTCGATCACCGGACCCATGATGTGGAACGTCAGGAACATGGCGAGGCTGACCAGCACCATGTTCGGCGGCGACTGCTGCAGGCCGAGCGCGGAGCGCAGCAGCGACAGCACCACGATGATGCGGGTGAAGCAGGTGACCATGATCAGCAGGCCGGGCGCGACGCTGAGCACCGTCAGCAGCACGATGCCCTGGACGATCCGCCCCGACAGGCTGGCGCCATCCGCCAGCGATCCCAGCGCGCCGAGGTTGAGGTCGAGCGGCGCCGCCGCGGCCGGGCCGGCGGCGAGGAGGACGGCTGTGAGGATGGCAAGGGTGCGGAGGCGCATGCGGGGGCTTTCGGGGGAGTGGTTGCCGCGGCTGCCCCCTCCCCATCCCTCCCCCGCCCTCGGCGGTGGAGGGGGTTGGATGCTTGGCGGCGTTACGTGAATCGGGAAGCGGCGGCAGTCCCCTCTCCCGCGGAACGCGGGGGAGGGTTAGGGAGGGGGCATCGGTGCGACTACCTCCCCTCAGTCGATCTCCAGTTCCGTGCGCACGATCTCGGTCAGGGTGACGCCCAACCGCTGGTCCTCGACGATCACCACCTCGCCTCTCGCGACCAGACGGTGGTTGACCAGGACCTCGACCGGTTCGTCCACCTTGCGCTCCAGCTCCAGCACGGCGCCGCGGCCGAGCTTCAGCAGTTGCGCCACCAGCATGCTGGTGCGGCCAAGGACGACCTGCACGTCCACCGGCACGTTGTAGATGGCGTTCATCGGGCCGTCGTAAGGCTTGTCGCCATTCCTCTCGACGGCCTTCTCAGCCTGCTTGGGATCGTCGTCGAGCATGTCGAGGTTCAAGGGAGGCATGAGGGTTCTCGCTTCGGATCGTTAAAGGTCGGACGACAGAGCCGGCTGCAAGGCGGCGACGGCGCGGTCGGTGAGGTCGGCGATGGCAGCCTCGACAGCAGCGGGATCGCGACGGACGGAGCCGGCGCCCCAGCTGGCCTCCAGCGCGCCGACGGCCAGCGCCGGGTCGCCCTGGATGTCGAGGCGGCCCTGGAAGACGGCCTGCCCGGCCAGCCGCTCTTCCAGCGGGCGGCAGAGCGAGGGGTGCAGGCGCAGGGTCAGCACGGGGGCCTGTCCGGCGGCGCGGAGCGCGTCGGCGGCAAGACGCTCGACCTCGGCACGGGCGACATGATCGAGCAGGCGCGGCGCCATGCGGCGGACCAGCGCCAGCAGAACGAAGGCGCCCTGGGCCTCCAGCCGCTCCATCAGGGCGGCATGGTCGGCGTCGAGCGCAGCCATGCGCTGCGCCAGCCGGTCGAGGGTGGCGGACAGCTCCGCCTCGATGCGGCGGGCGGCGGTGAGTTCGCCCTCGCGGCGGCCCTGGGCGAGGCCTTCGGCCAGCGCGGTCTCGCGGGCTTCGTCCAGCGCCGCTTGGTGCGCGCGTTCCGACAAAGTCGGCAGGTCGAGCGGGTCGACACTCTCCACCGCCTCCGGCTCCGTCACCGCGACGGGGGCGCCGAAGCTGTGGTCGAAGCGGTAGCGCGGGTAGGCGGCCATCACGCCACCTCCTCATAGAGCCAGGAGCGCAGGATATCGATGGCCTCGTCCGGATATTGGTCGACCAGCTCGCCCAGCCGGCGGATGGAGGAGGCACGGACACGGCCCTCGACGGTGCGCAGCTCGATCAGCTGGTCCATCGTCTCTTCGATGCCCAGCTGCGGCGCCATCGGGGCGGCGGCCAGGGCAGGGTCGGCTTCCTCGCCGTCGGCGGGCATCGCACCGGCGGCGGCGGTTGCCGCATTGGCCGGGCCGGTCAATTGCGGCATGGCGCCGCCGGCCGGGGCAGCCAGCGCCGGGGCTTCCGCCACCACCGGCTCCGGCGCCGGGAAGACGCGGCGGATCAGCGGACGCAGGCCGACCAGGATCACCAGGGCGGAGAGCACCAGCAGGATCACCCACTGGATCAGCGTCATGATGTTGCGGGTCAGCGTCTCGGCGATCTCGTCGCCCAGCGGACGGGGGGCGAGGTCGGGGGCCAGATCGACGAATTCCAGATTGTCCACCGTAACCCGGTCGCCGCGCGCCTCGCTGAAGCCCATGGCGGAGCGGACCAGCTCGCTTAGGCGCTGAAGCTCTTCCGCGCTACGCGGCTCGTACTGGCGGGTGCCGTCGGCGGCGGACTTCCAGGTGCCGTTGACCAGCACGGCGACGCTGAGGCGGCGGACGTCGCCCGGCTCGATCACCGTTTCGCGGCTGACATTGGAGATTTCGTAGTTGACCGTCTCCTCCTGCCGCTTGCTGTCGTTGGAGGATTGCGGCCCCTGCGACTGGGCGCGGACGTCGCGCTGCGGCAGGTTCTGTTCGGCGGTGACCGGCGGTTCGCCGTTGCTGTCCTGGCTGCGGTCCTGCTCCTGCACCGTCTGGGTGGAGCGGACGACCTGGCTGTTGGGGTCGAAGGTCTGGCTGCGCACCACCTCGCGCTTGGTCTCCACCTCGGCGGCGACCTGGACGCGGACGTTGCCGGCGCCGAGACGGGCGGTCAGCATCTGCTCCACCGCGCGGGCGACGCGGGTTTCCGCCGCGACGCGCAGGCCGTCGGTGCGGGCCGAGGCCAATCCTGGGCCGTCATCCTCGGTCAGGAGAAGCTCGCCGGAGGCATCCATCACCGTCACGGCGCTGGGCTTCAGGTTGGGCACGGCGGCGGAAACGAGATGGCGGATCGACAGGGCCTGCTTGCGGTCCATCGATCCCCGGCCACGCATGCGCACCACCACCGACGCGGTCGGCTTCGGCGCGCTGCGCGAGAACTCCTCGCGCTCCGGCAGGACGATGTGGACGCGCGCCGCCTCGACGCCGGACAGCGTCTCGATGGTGCGGCCGAGTTCGCCCTCCATGGCGCGCAGGCGGTTGATGCGCTGCATGAAGCTGGTGATGCCGAGCGGCTTGTCGGTGTCGAACAGCTCGTAGCCGACGCCGCCGTGCGAGGGCAGGCCCTTTTCCGCCAGCGCCATGCGGACGCGGGAGACGTCGGCCTGCGGCACGCTGATCGTCGTGCCGTCGAAGCCGGCATTCACCGGCACGCCCATCTCCTGCACCGCCTTGGCGATGCGGCCGGCCTCCGCCGGTTCCAGGCCGCTGTAGAGCGCGGTCATGTGCGGCTGCGACAGCAGCAGCGCCATGCCGGCGACGGCCAGGACGATGCCGAGCCCGGTGCCCGCCAGGACGAGCAGCCGACCACGCCCCAACGACCGCAACGTGTCGATCAGACTGTCCACGGTTCCCCGCACCTTTAAAGTTTCTGAAAATCGGCGGGCCTAGTCTTCGCCCTGCACACCCCGTCACGCTAACGGCGCGACTTTTAAGCGGAGTAAAAAACGGGAGCGGTGCCAAAAGCAAAACTTCTAAAACTTTACCCGTTTCTCGATTGACTAAAATTTTCGGCAATGTCCGGCGGGATGGAGCGATGATTACACGACTTGGCATCGCAGGAACGGCGGCGGCACGGGACGAAGTCCTGAACAGGCTGCGCGGGTCCGGGCAGATCCTGGTGATCGCCCTGCCGGTCGCCCGGCTGCTGGCGGGTATGGTGGCGCTGGGCGCGGTGGCGGCGGCCGGGATCGGCGGCTATTGGCTGGCGGCGGGCTCGCAGGCGGTGGAGCGGCTGTGGGTTCCCTCGGTGGAGACCGCGCCGGCCGACGCCGTGGTCGACATGCCGGAACTGGTCGTCAACCTGCGCCGCGACACGCCGTCCCGCTTCCTGAAGATCGGCCTGTCGCTGACCGTCGCTCCCCGCGACCGCCAGACGCTGGAACGGGCGATGCCGCAGCTGACCGACAGTTTGCAGGAATTCCTGCGCAACTTGGACCAGGACGATCTTGAGGGATCGGCCGGGCTGCACCGCCTGCGCAGCGAAATCAGGCGCCGCTTCAACCTGATCCTGTCCGACCCCGCCGGCCGGCACGACGTCGTCACCGACGTTCTGCTGCGCAGCCTGCTCACGCAATAGCGACCTCCAGAGGCACCGGATGACCGACACTCCCGCCCCGCCCTCCACATCCATGCCCACATCCACACTCGTCGCCGACGAGGATGCGGACTGGTCCGACGCCGCGTGGGAACTGGCGGCGGCACAGCAGACCGCGCCGCCCGCTCCGCCCCCGGCCGCTGAAGCAGCGGCGATGGCCAAGGAGATGACCGAGGCGATGCAGCAGGCGCTGAGCGGCGAGACCAAGACGCTGAGCCAGGAGGAGATCGACCGGCTGCTGAATTTCGGCGCGCCGGAAGGCGGCGGGCCGGAGATGAGCGCCATCCAGCGGCTGGTCAGTTCGACCACGGTCAACAAGGACCGGCTGCCGATGCTGGACGTGGTGTTCGACCGCATGGTGCGGATGCTGAACACCTCGCTGCGCCAGTTCGCGTCCACCAACGTGGAGGCGTCGCTGTCGAAGATCGAATGGCTGCGCTACACCGACTTCCAGGACGCCATCGAGCTGCCGGCCCTGATCGGCGTCGCCCGCGCCGAGCCGTGGGACAACCAGATGCTGGTGACCATCGACAGCGCGCTGATCTATTGCATGATGGACGTGCTGCTGGGCGGGCGGCGGTCCAGGCCGGGACGGATCGACGGGCGCGCCTACACCTCCATCGAACGCAAGATGACCGAGCGGATGATGAAGGTGGTGCTGCAGGATCTGGGGCAGTCCTTCGATCCGCTGGCGCAGGTCGATTTCGTCTTCGACCGGCTGGAGGTGAACCCGCAGTTCGCCACCATCACGCGCGCCACCAACGCCATCATCCGCGTGCGCATCGCCGTGGAGGTGGAGCGCCGCACCGGCCACATCGACATCGTCATCCCCTATGCCACGCTGGAGCCGATCCGCGGCAAGCTGGTGCAGATGTTCATGGGCGAGAAGTTCGGCCATGACACCGTGTGGGAAAGCCACCTGAAGAACGAACTGATGCGGTCCAAGCTGGAGCTGGTCGCCGTGCTGGCGGAGACCAAGGTGCCGCTGGGCGAGGTGCTGGCCTGGCAGAAGGGCCAGTCGCTGAAGCTGCGCATCAACCCCGATTCCACCGTCCTGGTCTTCAGCAAGACCATCCCGCTGTTCGCCGGACACATGGGACAGCGCAACGACAACATCGCGGTGAAGATCGACACCGATCTCGACACCAAGCAGGAGCTGATCGATGGTCTCCTTTCTCATTGACGCGGCCCTGGCGGTGATGCTGGTCACGGCGACCGCCTATCTGGTCATCGTCAACAAGCGGCTGAAGCTGCTGCGCACCGGCCAGTCCGAGATCAACGCCCTGGTGTCGACCTTCTCCAGGTCGATCGACGACACCGACGCCTCGATGAAGCGCATGGTGGCATCGGCGACCGAGATCGCCGCGCGGCTGTCCGACGACCTCGACCGCGCCAAGGGCATGAAGGAGGACATGGCGCTGATCCTGGGCTCCTGCGAGCGCACCACCGCGCGCATGGAGGAGTCGGTCCAGCATGCCCGCGCCCTGCTGCGCCGCCTGGACGAGGGCGCCATGGGGAGCGTGACGCGCTCTACCCGCAGCCGGGCACGGCCAGAGGGGGCGGATGCCGTCGAAAGCGCGGTGAAGCCGGCCGAGGTGACGACAGAGGCCCCGGCAAGCTCCTCCCTGGTGTCCGCACTGAAAGCGGCCGAGGTGGATCATGGCGAATTCCGGGCGCTCGAAACCGCTCTGCGCGCCGTCGCCGGCCAGCCTGCCGAAGCCGCTGTTCCCGCCGCGCCCGCCGGCCCGGCGAAGGCGGCGGCCAGCGCCTTCTATGCGCGGCTGCGCACCGTCGGATCGGAGGCGTCGGCATGATTCCGCGCATCCTGCCCATCACTTTGGTCGCCGTGCTGATGGTGTTGCCGCTGAAGCTCGGCGCCCTGGTCGACGGCTTCCCGGTGATCGCCCAGCAGTTCGACCGCGAGTTCGGTGCCCATGAACGGCCCTGGGCCACTGATCTGAAAGCAACGGATCCGAAGGCGGTGGAAGCTGCTCCGGCGCCCGCTCCCCTGCCGGTTTCGACTCCGGTTGCCGAGGTGCCGCCGCCGGTGGCGCTGGCGCCGCCGAACTGCACCGATCCGCTGCTGCGTACAGCCATCGACGAGCAGAAGGCCGACAGCGCCGGCCGACAGAACCGCCTGCGCGAGGCCGAAGCGGTGCTCGCCGCGACGGAGGCGCGGGTCGGCACGCAGATCCAGCGGCTGAACGGCGTGAAACGCGAGGTCGAGGCGCTGATGACCCAGCGCTCCAACCTGCAGCAGGAGGATTTGAAGCGGATGGTGTCGATCTATGAGGCGATGAAGCCGCGCGACGCCGCCCGCATCCTGACGGACATGGAAACGGATATCGTGGTGGACGTGCTGGACCGCATCGCCGAACGGCGCGCCGCCCCGATCCTGGCCGAGTTGGCCGACGCCAAGGCGCGTGAGGTGACGCGGCTGATCCTGCAGCGCCGCGCCCTGCCCGGCGACCGCAAGGCCGCGCCCGCCGTCGTGGGGGCTTCGGTGCCGGTGACGGCCGTTCCGCGCCCCACCCTGACCAATTGAGCGCCATGACCAGCATGCCCGATGCCGTCTCGGCTCCGCCCCACCCGGCTCCGACTCAACGCGGCGGTTCGTCCGGCGACGATGCCCGCGACGAGGATTTCGCAAGTCTGGTGGACGAGGCCGCGGAGGAGGATCCCGACGACGCGGCCCGCCCCGACCGGCTGCGCAAGCGCAAGGAGCCGAGAGCGGACGACCCCGTCGCCGCGCAGGGCGCAATCACCCAGGCGGTGGTGCAGGCGAGCGGCGCCGACGCCCCGCTGATGCCCTGGATGATGGCCGCCGCTCCAACCGCACCGGCGACGGCTGTGCCGACGGCAACGGTCGGCAAGGCGACGACGCCGGGTGCCGCCGTTCCGCAGGGTGCAGGGCCGACCGGCGACGGCAAGCACGCTGCCGGGCAGACTGCCGCGAGCGCACCGGCAACGGCGCCGCAACCGGCGTCGGCCACCGCCGCACCCGATGCGCCGGCCGGACAGACCGAAACGTCAGCACCCGCAGGCACCGATGCCACGGCACAGGGCAGCGCCGACCGGGTTGCCGAGGTGCCGGCGCCCAGCCAGACCGTGCAGGCCGGTTTGCCGGCCATGGCCGCCGCCGCGCCGGGCGCAACCGCCGAAGCAGCCCCGTCTCCGGACGGGCGCGAGAGCCGGCGTGACGAAAGCAGCGATCCCCGCACCGCGGTTCGCGGTGCGCATGGCGCCGGCCGTCAGGGCAGCGCCGCCGGGAAGGCCGAACAGACCGCCAGCGCGCCTGCCGCCCTTCAATCCGCACAGCCTGGACAGCCGACTCCCGATGCCGCTCCCGCCCTCGCCGGCCGCGATCCCGCCCCACCCTTCTCCACTTCCCCCACTGCGGGCAGCGGCGATGCGGCGGCCACCGGGTTCGAGGCGGTGCCGACGCTGCCGGCCCAGGCGGCCACCCATTATGCCGCCGCCGCCGCGTCCGGCCGCGCCGCCACGGCGCACAGCCCGGCGATGGCGCAGCTTGCCGCCCCGCTGGTGCGGGTGGCGGCAAGCGGCGGCGGCGAGTTCCACATCGACCTCGCCCCGGCGGAGCTTGGCCGCATCCGCGTCGTCGCCGACGTCAGCGACGGCAAGGTCTCGCTGACCGTCCAGGCCGAACAGGCCGACACGCTGGCCCTGCTGCGGCGCGACCTGACGCAGCTGGAACGCGCGCTCGGCGATGCCGGGCTGTCGCTCGACAGTTCCAACCTGCAGTTCTCGCTTCAGGGCGACGGGCAGTCGCGCGGCTTCGCCGCTCCCGACCAGGGCGGACGCTCCGGCGGCTGGAGCGTGCAGGCCGAGACCGCTCCCGAGCCTGTTGCCGACCGGCCGCTGCGCCCGATCGACGGGCTGGTCGACGTCACCGTCTGAACAGGAAAGAC
>CBFGPE010000070.1:0-34611 GCA_965650625.1 uncultured Azospirillum sp.
CGGCGGCGGCGCGGGCGACCGCCAGCGACACGCCCAGGATGGCGTTGGCGCCGAGGCGGCCCTTGTTCTCGGTGCCGTCGATCTCGATCATCGTCATATCGAGCACGCGCTGGTCGGCGGCATCCATGCCGATCAGCGCCTTGGCCAGTTCGCCGTTGACCGACTGGACGGCCTTCAGGACGCCCTTGCCGCCGAAGCGGTTCTTCTCGCCGTCGCGCAGTTCGACCGCCTCGTGCGCGCCGGTGGAGGCGCCCGACGGCACCGCGGCGCGGCCGAAGGCGCCGGACTCGAGGGTGACGTCGACTTCGACGGTCGGGTTGCCGCGGCTGTCGAGGATTTCGCGGGCGCGGATTTCGGTGATGGCGCTCATGGGAAGGGATGTCCCGTGTATGGAGGTTGTTTGGTCAGGCCGATGGCCGCGTAGATTGGGCCGTCATTTCCGCGAGGGCGGGAATCCAGGGCTTGCGGAGGGAAGCCGTTCAGGCGGCCTGGATCCCCGCCTTCGCGGGGATGACGGTTTGGAGAGGGGGGCGCTGTTGGAGGATGTTCGCAGCGCTCAGCGCAGCTTGGGGCGCCGGTAGATGAACCAGTAGACGGCACCCACCATCACCGCTCCGCCGATCCAGTTGCCGAGCGTGACCGCGGCGAGGTTGACCAGATAATGGCCGACCGGGATCGACGGCGCGGCGCGGCCGAGGTCGTGCCAGAAGCTGTCCGGCGCGCCCCATTCGATCAGCAGGCCGAGCGGGACGAAATACATGTTGGCGACGCAGTGCTCGAAGCCGGCGGCGACGAAGGCGGCGACCGGGAAGGTGATCGCCAGGATCTTGTCGCCGACGCTGCGGGCGCCGAGCGCCAGCCAGACGGCGAGGCAGACCAGCACGTTGCAGAGGATGCCGAGGAAGAAGGCCTGATCGGTCGGGTAGGAACTCTTGGACGCGGCGAAATACAGCGCCGAGGCGCCGACGGCACCATGGCCGAAGGTGTATTGCCCGGATAGGAAGACCAGCAGCGCCGTGCCGGCGGCGCCGACGAAGTTGCCGATCCACACCGTCGTCCAAACCCGCAGCATCTCGCGGGCATGCAGCCGGCCGCTTGCCCAGGCCATCACCATCAGCGCGTCGCCGGTGAACAGCTGCGCGCCGCCGACGATCACCAGGATCAACCCCATGGAAAAGACCAGACCGCCGAGCAGCCGGGTCACCCCGTAGGGCAGCATGCCCTCCGCGCCCGCCATGGTGACGGTGGCGAACAGGCCGCCCATGGCGATGAAGGCGCCGGCCAGCACCGCCAGGGCGAACAGGGTGGGGGTGTCGTAATGGGCCTTCTTGACGCCCAGATTCTCGGCGGCGAGCGCAATGGCGTCGGGCATCAGCGCGTCGAGTGATTGCGGGGTGGGCTGGCTCCAGCCGCCCACATCCTTGCTGTCCATGTTCATCGGTCGATGTCCTCGCTGCCGCGCATCGGTGCTGGCCCGTCGGCGGGTTTCGCTGCCGCCATGTAGCTTTACTACATACTCCCGCCGGGACGGCGCTGGCAAGCGCACCGCCTGGGCCATTCGGTCGCAGGGGAGGGGGGCATATCCACGAGGCTGGCACAAGGAAACGGCGGATTTTCAAGGAAGTTCCAAGAGGCGCCGCAGCGCTCTTGCACCGGCTGCGCTTCTGTAGTGTTGCTACATCATGCCGGACAGGCGTTCGGGCGGGCGTCGCAGACGACGAAGCGGCCCCGGCCGGCATGCTTGGCCCGGTAGAGCGCATCGTCGGCGGCCTTCAGCAGGTCCTGCGCATCGTCCGCATCCTGCGGGAACAGCGCGATGCCGATGCTGGCGCCCACCGACAGCGTCTGCCGGCCGAGCGTGATCTCCGCCGACAGCGCATGGATCAGCTTGTCGGCGATGCGCTCCACGTCGGCGACGGACCCGGCGCCCTCCAGCAGGACGGTGAACTCGTCGCCGCCGATCCGCGCCACGAGGTCGGAGGCGCGCAGGCATCCGGTCAGCCGTTCCGCCGTCACCCGCAGCACCTGATCGCCGGCATCATGGCCGAGCCGGTCGTTCACCGGCTTGAAACCGTCCAGATCAATGAAGAGCAGGGCGAGCGGCTGGCCGATGCTCCGTGCATGGGCAAGCGCCCCGTCGGTGCGGGCGAAGAACAGCCGGCGGTTGGGCAGGCCGGTCAGCGGATCGTGGTTGGCGAGATGGTCCTTTTCCGCCTCGCTGCGCCGAAGCATCTCCTCCATCTGGCGGCGGTCGGTGATGTCGCGGGAGATGCCGACGACACCCAGGATGGTGCCCTGCGGATCGCGGCAGGCGGTCTTGACGGTCTCCATCAGGCGCCGCCGGCCGTCGGGGTAGACGAACCACTCTTCGCCGCGCGTCATTCCCTCCCGCATGGTGCGCAGGTCGGCCTCACGGCGACGCTCGGCCGTTTCGGCATCGACCATGTCGACGTCGCGCAACGGGCGGTCCGCATCCGGCTTCCAGCCGACATAGTCGAGGCCAGCAAGGTTGTAGTTCAGATAGGTGCCGTCGCGATCCTTGAAGAAGACGATGTCCGGCATCGAATCGATCAGGCTTTGCAGGACGGCGCGCTCGTGGTGCAAGGCCTCCAGCGTGGCGCGGTGGTCGGTCACGTCCTCCATCAGCCACACTTCCCCGCCCTGGGTGAGATAGGCGAAGAAGCGGATCCAGCGCCGGGTGCCGTCCTTGCTGGTGACCTGCAACTCTGTCAGCACCGAGGCTTCGGCCAGCCGTGCCGCGTCGTAGCGCTGGCGGACCTCATGGTCACGGCCCGGGTAGGCGACCGCGAACCATGCGTCCATCGACGGAAGATCCTCCTGCCGGTAGCCGGTCAGCCGTTCCGCCGCGCGGTTGATGAAGATCCGCTCGCCCTCGACATAGGCGGCGGCCATCGGCAGATGCTCCACCATCCGCGACAATTGCATGTCCGGTGACGGTGGCGCGGCGTTGGCGGGAAGCGGCCTGCCATGGACGAGCATCGCCAAGCGCCCGTCCGTCAGGTGAAGCCCGCTGCAATCGCAGGACAGGACGGTCTGCGTGCCACCGGCCGCGACCGTCCAGCACTCGCCGATCCGCTCGCCGGCCGACAGACGCCGGGCATACTCGGACAGCCGCTGCCGGACCGCATCGGGAAGGCCGCCGCTCGCCGCGAGGTCCCGGGCAGACCGGGCGTCCCAAAGCGCGCAGGCCGCCGCATTCGCCCACAGGGTACGGCCCGTCTGCAGATCGACCAGCCAGACCGGATCGGCGATCAGGTCAAATGCCGATAGATCATTCGTAGACCAACAATGATCGGACGTTTGGCTGGTGCAGGCTGCGACGCCCATGTTGGCAAAAGCCCAAGGTGAGACCTTTGAGCATTTTATGGGACAGAAACGTTAAATTCATACGAACGCAACATTGTGGGGCGACCCGGATTGCGCCGGGAAAAGAGGAGCGTGAGCCGGCGCGTCAGCAATATTTACTCGCGATGACCGATGGAATATTTCCGCTCCGCGCTCGGCCAGCCGGTCGCCCGGTCATGTCAGGTTCAGTCAGGTCAGGTCCAGTTCCTGGATGTAGCGGGTCAGTGCGCAGCTGGCGTTCAGCATGTGGGCGCGCATGCAGCGGGCCGCCTCCTCCCCGTCGCCGCGGGCCATGGCGGCAAGAATCTCGCCATGTTCGGCGTGGGAGGTCGCCAGCCGGTTGCCGTGACGCAGCTGGGTGCGGCGGAAGGCGGCGAGGCGGGCGCGGATGCCGACCGCCTGTTCGGCCATGAACTGGTTGTGGGTGGCGTAATAGATCGCCTCGTGGAAGCGGCGGTTGAAGTCGTCATAGGCGCCGAGATCGCCGCCCGCGACCATCTCCGCCGCCGATTCATGCATGGTCTGCAGCCGGCTGCGCTCCACCGGGGTGATGCGGTAGGTGGCGAGGCGGACGCACATCGCCTCCATCTCCGCCGTCATTTCGAACATGTCCATGATGCGCTCGGCCGTCATGGTGGCGACGACCACGCCGCGGCGCGGCCGGACCTCCACCATCCCGGTGGTGGCGAGCTGGCGTAGCGCTTCGCGAACGGGCGTGCGGGAGGCGCCGAACCGCTGGCCGATCTGCTGTTCGTCGAGCGGGGTGCCCGGCTTCAGCCGGCCGGTCGCGATCTCGTCGGCCAGCGCCACCCGGATCTGGTCCGACAGCAGGCCCTTCTCCTCGGCGACGAGGTCGGTCTCGGACGCGGGGAACTGGGGGTCGAACTGGTCCAAGGCTGGAACTCCGGAGCGGCATCGCCAGGGGGCAGGATAGACAGGCTTTGCCGCCGGTGGAAGAGGATGGGTCCGTCTCAGCCGCCCATCAGGGCGCGGGTGGCGATGAACAGGACCGACGGACCCATCAGGCAGCCGAGACCGGTGTAGAAGGTCGCGGTCATCGCGCCGTAGGGGACCAGCTTCGGATCGGTGGCGGCCAGCCCGCCGGCCACGCCGCTGGTGGTGCCCATCAGCCCGCCGAAGACCATGGCGCTGCGCGGGTTGTCCAGACCGATATAGGGCGCCATGAAGGGGGTGGAGATCATCACCAGCACCGACTTCACCAGCCCGGCGGCGATGCTGAGCGCCATCACGTCGGAACTCGCCCCCAGCGCCGCACCGGTCACCGGGCCGACGATGTAGGTGACGGCGCCGGCCCCGATGGTGGTCATGGCAACCGGGTCGGAATAGCCGAAGGCCAGCGCCACCGCGGCGCCGACGACGAAGGACAGCAGCACGCCGGTGAACAGCGACACCACGCCGCTCAGCCCCGCCTTGCGGATCTCGCCGAAGCTGACGCCGAAGGCGGTGGAGACGATGGCGAAGTCGCGCAGCATCGCCCCGCCCATGAAGCCGATGCCGGACAGCAGCTTGATGTCGGCCAGCCCCTTGTGCCCGCCGCTGGAGACGCCGCCGGCATAGGCGAGCGCCAACCCGATCATGATGGCGATGGCGGAGCCGTGCAGCCGCCCGTTGGTCAGGAGGCGCGACAGCCAGTAGGACACCCAGATGGTGGCGCCGACGACGGCGAAGGCGGTCAGCAGGCCGTTCTTGACGAGAACATCGGTCAGGACGTCGAACATGGCGGTCACTCTCCGCTCTTCAGGGGCACCGCGCAGGCGGCATCGACTTGGCTAAGGTCGCTGCGCCGGCCATCGCGCCCGTCGGCGGGCTGGCCGATGCGGGCGATCACCGGGACCAGCGCGAAGCTGAGCACCACCGCCAGAACCCCGGCGATCAGCGCGGCCGGCCCACCCTTCACCGCCGCGACCACGTCCTGCTGCGCGGCCATGGCGACGACGATGGGGATGTACATCGCGCTCCAGAACAGGATGCCTTGTTCGGCCAGCGCGTTCATGCGCAGCGTCCGCTTCAGATGGTCGGAAAACAGGATCAGCAGCAGCATGGCGATGCCGACGCCGCCGACATTCGCCTTCACCCCGATCAGGATGCCCAGCAGATCGCCGACCACCAGCCCCGCAAGCATGCAGGCCGACAGCAGGGCGACACCATAGACGACCATGGTCCTTCTCCTTTCCGTTGCTCAAGCCCGCGGATGGGGGCGTGGTGACGTGTTGCCGAGAGCGTGGCAGCCGGCGCCCGGCCGCGGCTTTCGCGTTCGGGCACGGATTGCTCTACTTAAAGATTGTTTGTGTCGCCACGGTATACGTCATTCCGATCTTCTCCGCAACGCGTATTCCGCACCGGCTATTTTTTTCCTGCTGTATACAAAATTGGCCTTCACGGGCTGGTTTGGATACGGCAAGCTGGCGCTCACATCGCAAGCGAGAGGGAGGGACAGCATGTCCGCACAGGTCAACCGTCAGCCTGTCGGGCGCGGAGTGTGCGCGCCGACGGCCCGCCGGCATCGCGGGGGCTGACCGCCATGCGCGATTGGAATCTGCAGGGCCGCAACCGCGACGCCCGGCTGGCCCGCGCCGCCGGTTTGACCGAGGGCAAGCGCGTCGCCACCGCGAACGCCCGTGCGCTGCTGGAAGCGGTGCTGGAGCCGGGCGACCGCGTCTGCCTGGAGGGCAACAACCAGAAGCAGGCCGATTTCCTGGCCCGCACCCTGGCCTCGGTCGATCCGGCGCGGGTGAACGGCCTGCACATGGTGCAGTCGGTTCTGGCCCTGCCGGAGCATCTGGACGTGTTCGAGCGCGGCATCGCCTCGAAGCTCGACTTCTCCTTCTCCGGCCCGCAGGGCGCGCGGCTGGCGCGCATGGTGGCGGACGGGCGGATCGCCATCGGCGCCATCCACACCTATCTGGAGCTGTTCGGCCGCTATTTCGTCGATCTGACGCCCAGGGTCAGCCTCGTCGCCGCCCAGGCCGCCGATGCCGACGGCAACCTCTACACCGGCCCCAACACCGAGGACACGCCGGTCATCGTCGAGGCGACCGCCTTCAAGCGCGGCATCGTCATCGCCCAGGTGAACGAGCTGGTGGACAGCGTGCCGCGCGTCGATATCCCCGGCGGCTGGGTCGATTTCGTCATCCAGAGCCCGACGCCACATTACATCGAGCCGCTGTTCACCCGCGATCCAGCGCAGATCTCGGAAATCCAGGTGCTGATGGCGATGATGGCCATCAAGGGCATCTATGCCGAATACGGCGTGCAGCGGCTGAACCACGGCATCGGCTTCGACACCGCGGCCATCGAGCTGCTGCTGCCGACCTACGCGGAGTCCCTTGGGCTGAAGGGGAAGATCTGCCGCCACTGGGCGCTGAACCCGCACCCGGCGCTGATCCCCGCCATCGAGGCCGGCTTTGTCGAGAGCGTCCATTCCTTCGGCTCGGAGCTGGGGATGGAGGCCTACATCCAGGCGCGGCCGGACGTGTTCTTCACCGGGGCGGACGGCAGCATGCGCTCCAACCGTGCGCTGTGTCAGGCGGCCGGCCATTACGCCTGCGACCTGTTCATCGGATCGACCCTGCAGATCGACCTCGCCGGCAACAGCTCGACCGCCACGCTGGGGCGGATCGCCGGCTTTGGCGGCGCGCCCAACATGGGGGCCGACGCCCGCGGACGCCGCCATGCCAGCCCGGCCTGGCTGAAGGCCGGACGGGAATCGCGGGAGGGCAGCGGGCAGATGCCGCGCGGCCAGAAGCTGGTCGTCCAGATGGTGGAGACCTTCCGCGAGCACATGCAGCCGGCCTTCGTCGACCGGCTCGACGCCTGGGAACTGGCGGAAAGCGCCGGGATGGAGCTGCCGCCGGTGATGATCTATGGCGACGACGTGACCCACATCCTGACGGAGGAGGGCATCGCCAACCTGCTGCTCTGCCGCAACGTGGAGGAGCGGGAACAGGCGATCCGCGGCGTCGCCGGCTACACCCCGGTCGGGCGCGGACGGGACCGCCGCATGGTGGAGAATCTCCGCGACCGCGGCGTCATCCGCCGGGCGGAGGATCTGGGCATCGACAAGCGGATGGCGACCCGCGACCTGCTGGCCGCACGGTCGGTCAAGGACCTCGTGCGTGCATCGGGCGGCCTGTACGACCCGCCCAAGCGCTTCCGCAACTGGTGAGCCGAAACCCATGGAAACCCTGACTTACGATTATCGCGGCGGCCGGCCGGTGGCCTCTCCGCCGCCGTCCGTCCTGGTGGGCGTCGTCGGCTCCGGCAATCTGGAAGTGCTGGTGGAACCGGCGGCGCTCGGCGGCCTTTGCCGGGTCGAGGTGCAGACCGCGGCGGTCGGCTTCGGCGCGACATGGCAGGCGGTGCTGGACGACGTCTTCGCCCGCCATCCGCTGGCCGACGTCCGCATCTCCATCAACGATGTCGGCGCCACCCCGGCCGTGGTCGGCCTGCGGCTGGACCAGGCGCTGGATGCCTTCGCCGGAGGGACGCAACCCGGAGGATCGCAGCCATGAGCAGCTATTACGAGGACAGCGCCCGTGGCCGGCTGGACGGGCTGCTCGACCCCGGCAGCTTTCGCGAGATCCTGCCGCCGACCGAACGCATGGTCAGCCCGCATTTGCGCCAGCTCGACACCCCCGCCGCCTTCGACGACGGCATCGTGGTGGGGGAGGGGCGGCTGGCGGGCCGCCGCGTGCTGGTGGCTGCGCAGGAAGGCGGCTTCATGGGCGGCGCGGTGGGTGAGGTGCATGGCGCCAAGCTGACCGGCCTGCTGGAGCGCGCGCTCGACAGCCGTCCCGACGGCGTGCTGCTGCTGGTGGAATCCGGCGGGGTGCGGCTGCACGAGGCCAATGCCGGGCTGATCGCGGTGTCGGAGGTGATGCGCGCGGTGCTCGCCGTGCGCGCCGCCGGCATTCCGGTGATCGTGCTGGACGGCGGCACCTTCGGCTGCTTCGGCGGCATGGGCATCGTCTCGCGCCTGTGCGACGCGGTGGTGATGAGCGAGGAAGGGCGGCTCGGCCTGTCCGGCCCCGAGGTGATCGAGACCACCATGGGGGTGGAGGAATTCGATAGCCGCGACCGCGCCCTGGTCTGGCGCACCGTCGGCGGCAAGCACCGCTATCTGCTGGGCGAGGCGGCCGGTCTGGTCGAGGACGACGTCGCTGCCTTCCGTGCCGCGGCATTGGCGTTGCTGGACGGCAAGCCGGACCTGTCGCTGGCGGCGCTGGAAGCCGAGCATGCGGCGCTCGGCAGCCGGCTGGAGCGGTTCGGCGATTGCCGCGACGCGCTCGACATCTGGGAAAAGCTGGGGGTGGAGGAGCCGGAAAAGCTGCCGATCCTCGACACCGCGAGCTTCCTCGCCACCGTCCGCGACCGGAGGGCCTGAACCATGGATTTGACCATTCTTCTGGACCGGCTGTTCCCGGACGGGCACGAGGTCGCGGTCGACGGCGTGTATTTCGACGGCAGCGGCCGGGTCTATGGCGCCGAGGTGGCGGTGATCGGCACCATCGACAACACGCCGATCGGCATCGAACTGGCCTTCCGCATGGCCGGCGCGGTGCTGGAGGTGGTGCGCCGCCATCCCGGCCGGCCGATCCTGCTGCTGGTCGACACTCAGGGCCAGCGGCTGAGCCATCGCGACGAGCTGCTGGGCATCAATGGCTACATGGCGCATCTGGCCAAATGCATCGACCTCGCCCGGCGCAACGGGCACCGGGTGCTGGGGCTGGTCTATGGGCAGGCGGTCAGCGGCGGCTTCCTCGCCACCAGCCTGCTGGCCGACCGCTGCTATGCCCTGCCCGATGCCGAGATCCGGGTGATGAACCTGCCGGCGATGGCGCGCGTCACCAAGATCCCGCTGGAACGGCTGACGGAGCTGAGCGCCTCCTCCCCGGTCTTCGCGCCGGGCGTGGAGAATTACCGCCGCATGGGTGCCATCGCCGGTCTGTGGAACGGTGACCTCGCCAGCTGCCTTGCCGAGGCGCTGGCCGCACCGGTGGACGGCGATCCCCGCCGGGAGCTGGGCGAGGAACGCGGCGGGCGGCTGCTGGCCCGCAAGGTGGCCGACCGGGTGCGGCGCGATGCCGTCTGACCCCACCCGCTGGCCGCGCCATGGCTGGGTCCGGCTGGGGGAGGGCTGGGCGAGCCGCCTGCGCTCCCCCTTGGCCGAGGCGGAGCGGGCGGAGGTGGCGGACTGGTGTGCTGCCGGCCGGCCGCTGGTGATCGCCCGTGGCCGGCCGGAGGATGGGGCGGGGGAGCTTCGGTTGGGCCTTGCCACGCCGGACAAGCGGCGGATCGGCCTGCATGTGATGGCCGACGCGGTAGCGGAGAGTTGGGGTCCGCTGCCGCTGGCCGAGGCGGTGGAGACGGCGCCGGAGGCTTGGCGGCCGATGCTGGCGGAGTTGGTGCGGCGGGCGCAGGACGTGGGGGTGATGCCGGCGGTGTATGGCTCGCTGGCTTGGCAGCATCGGACGGGGTTGGCGTATGTCCGGCCGGATTCCGACATCGACCTGCTGTTCGCCCCGCGCGAGCGGTGGCAGTTGGACCGGCTGCTGGATTTGCTGGCGGCGGCCGGTGACGGGACGCCGAGGCTGGACGGGGAGATCCTGCTGCCGGGCGGCGCGGCGGTCGCGTGGCGGGAGCTGGCCGGACGGCCCGCCCGCCTGCTGGTGAAGGGGCCGGCAGAGGTCAGCCTGCGCGATTTGCGGTCCGTGCTGGCGTTGTTCGACAGGGAGAACGCCGCATGACCCGCAGCAGCGTCGCGGTTTCCTTCGTTCCGGTCGATCTTGTCAGCCCGCTTGCGGCAATGGTCGGACGCACGGCGGTTCGCGCCCTTTATGCCGAGCTGGCGCTGCATCCGAAGCCGGGGTTGGTCAGCCCGCTCGACAGCGGCAGCCATGACGACATGGACATGGGCACCTTCCTGCGCAGCCTGTTTGCCCTGCGCGGCTATTTCCGCGCCATCGCCGCGGCCGGTGCGGAGGGCGCCGGGTTCGCCGCTCTGCGCGACCTCGGCATCGCTGCGGAGCGCCGGATGCTGGTGGCGACCGGCGGGATCAACACGCATCGGGGGGCGGTGTTCGGAATCGGCTTTCTCGCTGCCGCGGCCGGCTGGCGGATGCGGCGGGGATGGTCGCTGGGTGGTGCGGCGCTGGGCGAAACCGTCGCGGAGCTGTGGGGTGGCGGGATTCTTGGCGCGGCACCGCAGGCGCCGGACAGCCACGGCGCGCGGGCGGTTCGGCGCTATGGCGCCCGTGGCGCCCGGCAGGAGGCGGCTGAGGGGTTCCCGACGCTGTTCACGCTGGCCCTGCCGGCGCTGGACCGCGCGCTGGCCAGTGGCGCCGATCCGGAACGGGCGCTGGTGCAGACCCTGTTCACGCTGATGGCGGAACTGGAGGACACCAACCTGCTGCATCGCGGCGGGGCGGAGGGGCTGGCCTTCGTCCAGGGCGAGGCGCGCCGCTTCCTCGATCGCGGCGGGGTGTTCCGCGATGATTGGCGCGCGGAGGCGCTGGCCCTGCACCGCGCCTGCGTCACCCGCCGGCTGTCGCCCGGCGGCAGCGCCGATATGCTGGCGGCAGCACATTTCGTTTACGCCCTGCGGGAGGGCTGGGCATGAGCCTGGGGATTCTCTGCTCCGGCCAGGGCGGGCAGGGGCCGGGCATGCTCGACCTGTTGCGGCGGGAGCCGGCGGCGCAGGCGGTGCTGGATCGGGCTGTCGGCGTCATGGGGCGGGACCCGCGCGCGCTGGTCGCCGGACCGGAGGCGGAGATGCAGCGCAACGCCGTCGCCCAGCCCCTGCTCTGCGCGGTCCAGGCGGCGACCTGGGCTGGACTGCGGCCCCACCTGCCGCCGGTTCGGGCGGTTGCCGGCTATAGCCTGGGGGAGCTGTCGGCCTACCATGTCGCGGGGGCGCTCGAGGTGGACGAGTTGTTGCGGCTGGCGATGCGGCGGGCCGACGCTATGGACCGCGCCGACCCGGAGCCGGGTGGGCTGTTGGCCGTGCGGGGATTGGACCGGGTGCGCTTGGAGGCGGTCTGCCGCGACTGCGGTGCCGACATCGCCATCGAGAACGGCGCCGACCGGTTCGTGGTGGGGGGACGCAGGGCGGCGCTGTCTTTGGTGGAGGCGGCGGTGCTGGCGTTGGGCGCCGCGGTGACGCCGCTGCCGGTCACCGTTGCCTCGCACACGCGCCTGATGGCGCCTGCCGCTGCGGAGTTCTCGCCGATTTTGGCGGCGAGCAGCCTGCAGGCTCCGCCGTTGCCGGTGCTGGCCGGCATCGACGGCACCCCGGTCTACACGCGCGAGCGGGCGGTGGCGGCGCTGACCCGGCAGATGACGGAGACGGTCGCCTGGGCGGCGTGCCTGGACGGGCTGATCGAGATGGGCTGTACCGTCCTGCTGGAAACCGGCCCCTGGAACGCGCTGGCGCGGATGGCGGCCGAGCGCCACCCTGATCTGGCCGTCCGCTCCGTGGCCGATTTCCGCAGCCTGTCCGGCGCCGCTACTTGGGTGGAGCGGCAGCTGGGGTGACTCAGCGCCCAGCCGGCTTCGGACCCAGCACGCAGGCGACGGCGGCGAGGATCAGCACCAGGGCCGCGGCCAGCCGTGGCGTCACCGGGTCGCCCAGCAGCAGCACGGCGCCGCCGACGCCGACGACCGGGATCAGCAAGGTGCTGACCGCCGCCTCGCCCACCGTCAGGCGGCGGACGGTGACGTACCACAGCGCCTGCGCCACACAGATCGAGCAGACGATGTGCCAGGCGAAGCCGACCCAGACGGCGGGGTGAAGCTCGGACAGCGCCGGCCGCGCCTCCGTCGCCGCAAGGCCGATCATCGGCAGGGCGCAGAGCACATATTGCCAGCCGGTGATGACCATCGGGTGGGTGCGCCAGACCCGCCGCTTCATCACGATAGTGCCGAGCGCCCAGGCGACCGCCGCCACCAGCATCACCGCCGGACCCAACAGCGCCGATGGCGGCGCCGATAGCGCCTCCGGCCCCAGCAGCACCAGGAGCCCGGACAGCCCGCAGGCCAGCCCGACGATCTGGCGCGGTCCCGGCCGTTCGCCCAGCAGCGGGATCGCCAGCAGCGTCGCCCACACCGGCATGGTGAAGGCGACGATGGCCGCCTGCGAGGTCGCCATCAGGCTTTGCCCGAGCGCCGTGCACAGGTTGAAGACCAGCACGTTGCACAGCCCAGCCGCCACCAGCGCCGGCCATTCCCCCCGCTCCACCCGCAGCCGGTGCCCGGCCAGACGCGCCGCCCCCAGAAGCAGCACCGCCCCGGCGGTGAAGCCGATGGCGCGCAGGCTGAAGATCGGCACCTGCGTCAGGATCGTCTTCACCGCCGGCCAGTTCAGGCCCCAGAACAGGCTGATGACGGCGATCAGCAGGTATTTGACCGGGTCGCGGCCGGCTCCGGTGGCGGCGATGGCGGTCATGCCGCTGTCTTGCCTTCAAACCCGTCAAGGAAGCTGGACAGGTTGGCGGACAGGTCGTCGATGGCGTAACCGCCTTCCTGCACCAGCACCGTCGGCAGGCCGGCGGCGGCGATCAGCGCGCCCATCCGGGCGAAGCCCGGCGTGGTGACGCCGAAGGCGGCGAGCGGATCGTTGATGAAGGTGTCGAAGCCCAGCGAGACGAACAGCATCTCCGGCGCGAACCGCCGGATCGCGTCGAGCCCGTGGCCGATGGTCGCCAGAACCGTCGCCTCGTCGCTGCCGATTGGCAGCGGCAGGTTCAGGTTATAGCCCTCGCCGCGGCCGATGCCGCGTTCCTGCGCGTAGCCGGCCATGTGCGGATAGAACTCCGCCGGGTCGCCGTGCACCGAGACGAAGAACACGTCGTCGCGCTCATAGAAGATGTCCTGCGTGCCGTTGCCGTGATGCACGTCCACGTCGATGATGGCGACGCGCGCCGGCCGCCCCTGCGCGCGCAGCGTCGGCAGGACCGACTCCGCCGCGATGGCGACATGGTTCAGGTAGCAGAAGCCGCCGGCCATATCGCGGGTGGCATGGTGCCCCGGCGGCCGGCACAGCGCGTAGGTCGCGGTGTCCTCGCCGGACGCGACCAGCTTGGCCGCATGGATGGCGGCGTTGGTCGCGGCGCAGGTGGCGGCCCAGGTGCCCTCGCCGATCGGGCAGGCGGTGTCGAACATGTGCCAGCCGGCTTGACCGACGATGCTGGTCGGGTAGTTGGGGGCGGCCTGCATGCGGTGGACGTTGGGCAGCACCACGTCGCCCATGTCGCCCTCCGCCACCCAGCGCGCATGCGCCGTCTCCAGGAAGGCGAGATAGGCGGGGGTGTGCACGGCGGCGCGCGGGGCGGAACCGTAGTCGTCGGGCCGGATCAGCGTCTCGCCCCGCTTCTCGATCAGCGAGGCCAGCGCGCCGACCCGCTCCGGCTTCTCCGGCAGGGCGCGCAGCAGGCCCTTGTTGAAGTAGGTGGCGGGGCGGTGCAGGGCGGCGTCGGGGTGATGGACGAACTTCATGGGGGGACTCTCCAGAGAGCGAACGTGCTCAGGGCCGTCCGGCCGTGGCGACCAGTGTTTCGAACAGCACGGCGGCACCGCGGGCGCCGTCGGCGGGGGAGATGTTCTCGACCTCGTTGTGGCTGATGCCGTCCTCGCAGGGGATGAAGATCATCGCCGTCGGCACCTTGCCCGCCACATAGACCGCGTCATGGCCGGCGCCCGACACGATGTCGCGGTGGCTGAAGCCGAAGCCGGCGGCGGCCTCGCGCACGCGGTCGACCAGCGGCTTGGCGAAGGGCGTCGGCGGGAAATGCCAGAAATCGGCGATCTCGGCACTCACCCCCTGCTGCTCGGCGATTTCGGCGACGGCGGCGCGGAAACGGCGGTCCATGTCGGCCAATGTGTCGGCGTTCGGGTGGCGCAGGTCGACGGTGAAGAAGACGCGGCCGGGGATGACGTTGCGCGAATGCGGGTGGACATCGAGGATGCCGACGGTGGCGCAGGGGTCGCCCGCGGTCTCCAGCCCGACGCGCTGCACCGCCTGCACCATCGCCGAGGCGGCGACCAGCGCGTCGCGGCGCAGGCGCATCGGCGTCGGGCCGGCATGCGCCTCCACCCCCGTCACCGTCACCTCGTACCAGCGCTGGCCCTGGGCGCCGGTGACGACGCCGATCTCCTTGCACTCGACCTCCAGCACCGGACCCTGTTCGATGTGGGCCTCCAGATAGGCGCGCATCGGGTGATCGACGGGAGCCTCGCCGGCATAGCCGGTGCGGACCAGCTCGTCGCCGAGACGGGCGCCGTCCTGCCCCACCTTGTCGAGAATCTCGTCCAAGGTGAAGACGCCGGTGACGACACCGGAGCCCATCATTGGCGGCGAGAAGCGCGAGCCTTCCTCGTTGGTCCACACCGCGACCTCGACCGGGTGCAGGGTTTCCACCCCGCGGTCGTTCAGCGAGCGCACCACCTCCAGCGCCGCCAGCACGCCGAACACGCCGTCGAAGCGTCCGCCGGTCGGCTGGGTGTCGAGATGGCTGCCCATCACCACCGGGGGCAGGGCGTCGTCACGGCCCTTGCGGCGGGCGAAGATGTTGCCGATGCGGTCGACAGTCACGGTGCAGCCGGCGGCTTCGCACCAGGAGACGAACAGGTCGCGGCCGGCCTTGTCCTCGTCCGACAATGCGAGGCGGCAGCTGCCGCCTTTCGCGGTGGCGCCGATCTTCGCCATTTCGGCGAGGCTGTCCCACAGGCGGTCGGCGTCGATCGGCAGGTTGGAGGGGAGGGGCATGGGGAGACTCCAGGGGTATTTGCTATTGTTGGGTGGGGGCGGGGTGCTGGCTCAAGCCGCCACTTCCCGCCGCTCCCGCGCCCGCAGGTCGACCATTGCCAGCACCGCGCGCAGCATCGGCACATGCACGCCGGTGCGCTCCGCCAGTTCGATCACCGAGCCGAGGATCGCCTCCAGCTCCAGCCGGCGGCCGGCCTCGTAGTCCTGTAGCATCGAGGTCTTGAAGTCGCCGACGCCGGCGGCCATGGCGATGCGTTCGTCGACGCTGGTGGTGAAGACCACGCCCAGCTTTTCGGCCACCGCCTTGGCCTCCAGCATCATGGCGCGGCCGGTCTCGCGGGTGCCGGGATCGTTGCACAGGCGGCCGAGCGTCGATCCCGTCAGCACGCTCAGCGGGTTGAAGGCGAGGTTGCCCCACAGCTTCACCCAGATCGCTTGGCGAATGTCCGCGGTCTTCGCCGGCTGGAAGCCTGCCTGCCCGAACAGCGTGACGATGCGGTCGACCGCCAGGTTGTCGCGGCCGGCGACATCGCCGAAGACGAAGCGCTGGTCGCTGACATGGCGCAGGCGGCAGGGGCCATCGCCCTCCACGGCGACGAAGGTCGTCGCGCCGACCACGCGGTCGGGGTCGATGGAGCGCCACAGTAGCCCGTCGGGATCGATGCTGGCGAGCGACCGGTCGGCCAAAGGCTCCGGCTGGCGGTGCGGATACCACCAGGGGATGCCGTTGACCATCGGCACGATGGCGGTCTCCGGCCCCAGCAGCGGGGTCAGCGTGTCGATGGTGCCGCGCAGGGCATGGGACTTGACGCAGAGGAACACCAGATCCTGCGGCCCGAGCGACAGGCTGTCGTCGGTGACGCGCGGGTTCAGGCGGGCGACGCGGTTCAGCGGCGTCACCATGGTCAGGCCGTTGCGGCGGATGGCGGCGGCGGAGTTCGGCCGGGCGACCAAAGTCACCTCCGCCTCCGTCGCGCCTAGCCGGGCGGTCAGCAGACCGCCGACCGCACCGGCCCCGATGATGGCGACCTTCATTCAGTGCGCTCCCGCCGGGACTTGTTGCAGGTCGTCCGGAATCTGCCACCCCTTGCCGGGAATGGCGTCGAGCAGGCTGCGGGTGTAGGCGTCGCGCGGATGGGTGAACACCTCCCGCGCGGTGCCCAACTCGACGATCTTGCCGCGGCGCATCACGGCGATGGTGTCGCAGACCTGGGCGGCCACCCGCAGATCGTGGGTGATGAACAGCATGGCGAGGTTCAGCCGCTTGCGGATGTCGTCCAGCAACTCAAGAACCTGCCCCTGAACCGAGACGTCGAGGGCGGACACCGGCTCGTCGGCGACCAGCAGCTTCGGCTCCATGGCGAGTGCGCGGGCGATGCCGATCCGCTGGCGCTGGCCGCCGGAGAACTCGTGCGGGAAGCGGTCGGCGGCCGAGCCGTCGAGGCCGACCATCGCCAGCAATTCCCGCGCGCGGGCCAGCGCCTTGCCCCGGTCCTCGCCGAAGGCGACCGGCCCCTGGGCCACGATGTCGCCGACGCGGTGGCGCGGGTTCAGAGAGGCGTAGGGGTCTTGGAACACCATCTGCACCGCCCGGCGATAGGGCCGGAAGCCCTTGCGGTCGAGCGACAGCAGGTCGGTGCCCTGGAACAGGATGCGTCCCGAATCCGGCTTGATGAGGCCGACGATGGAGCGGCCGAGCGTCGATTTGCCCGATCCGGATTCGCCGACCAGACCCACCGTCTCGCCGGGGTGGATGGTCAGCGACAGGTCGTCGCCGGCAACCACCTCCTTCGACTTTTTGAACAGGCCGCCGCCGACATGGAAGACCTTGCGCACCTTGTCGGCGACCAGCAGCGGCGCGCCCGCCTTGGCATGATCGTCGCGATGCTCGATGTAGTGCGGGACCGAGGCGATCAGCTGGCGGGTGTAGGGATGCTGCGGCCGGTTCAGCACGTCGGACGCCGGGCCGTATTCCACCAGCTTGCCGTGGCGCATCACCGCCACCCGGTGGGCGATCTCCGCCACCACGCCGAAGTCGTGGGTGATGAACATCATGCCCATGTGGCGTTCGGCCTGAATCGAGCGGATCAGGTCGAGGATCTGCTTCTGGGTGGTGACGTCCAGCGCCGTGGTCGGCTCGTCGGCGATCAGGATGTCGGGCTGGCAGGCAAGCGCCATGGCGATCATCACGCGCTGGCGCTGGCCGCCCGACAGGCGGAAGGGATAGGCTTCGGCCAGTTCGGCCGGGTTGGGCAGGCCGACCTGGGCCAGAAGCTCCACCACGCGGGCGCGGCGGGCGGGGGCGGGCAGGTCGGTGTGCTCGCGCAAGCTCTCGCCGATCTGGCGGCCGACCCGCATCAGCGGGTTCAGCGCCGTCATCGGCTCCTGGAAGACCATGGCGATGCGGCCGCCGCGAAGGGCGCGCTGCTCCGCCTCCGGCATGGTCAGCACGTCCTTGCCCTTGAACAGCAGGCTGCCGCCGGCGACGCGGACATGCGGGGCGGGCAGCAGGCCCATCATCGCATGCGCGGTCATCGACTTGCCGGAGCCGGACTCGCCGACCACGCAGAGGATCTCGTCGGGGTTCAGGGTGAAGGTCAGGTTGTCCACCGCCAGCGGGCGGTCGGCGCCCGGCGGCA
Organism: uncultured Azospirillum sp.; assembly: GCA_965650625.1. Classification (GTDB taxonomy): domain Bacteria; phylum Pseudomonadota; class Alphaproteobacteria; order Azospirillales; family Azospirillaceae; genus Azospirillum. The sequence goes on from CBFGPE010000070.1 coordinate 17,788, forward strand.
GCGCAATGCTGAGGCCGCGCACATCGAGAAGAGGCGTGGTCGTCATGGCTGCGGTCTCCGTCGCGGTGCGGGTCAGTTCGGACAGGCTCATCGCGTCACCCGCGCGACCGGGCGAGCTTCGGGTTCAGGGCGTCGTTCAGCCCCTCGCCGACGAGGTTCAGCGCCAGCACGGTCAGCACGATGGCAAGGCCTGGGAAGACGCTCATCCACCAGGCCTGCCGGATCACCGTGCGGGCGGCACCGATCATGTAGCCCCAGCTCATCGCGTTCGGATCGCCGAGGCCGAGGAAGCTCAGCGAGCTTTCCAGCAGGATGGCGGTTGCCACCATCAGCGAGGCCGAAACGATGATCGGCGACAGGCTGTTGGGCAGGATCTGGCGCAGGATGATGCTGGTGTTGCTCTGGCCGGTGGTGATGGCGGCCTGGACGAACTCGCGGGTGCGCAGGCTGAGGAACTCGGCGCGGGCGAGGCGGGCCAGCGGCGGCCAGCTGACGATGGCGATGGCGAGCACGATGGTGGTCAGGCTCGGCGTGAAAATGGCGACCAGCACCACGGCCAGCACGAAGTTGGGGATGGTCTGGAACAGCTCGGTGAAGCGCATGATGGCGTCGTCCACCTTGCCGCCATGGAAGCCGGCCAGCGCCCCCAGCGTGACACCGATGGCGAGCGCCGCGGCGGTGGAGGTCAGGCCGATCAGCAGCGACACTCGCGCCCCGTGGGCGATGCCGGACGCGATGTCGCGGCCCAGCATGTCGGATCCCAGAAGCGCGTCGTCGGACAGCGGCGGCTGGAAGGGCGCCGTCGCCATGTCCCACGGATCGCCGGGGAACAGGACGGAGGCGAAGACGGCCAGCACGACGATTGCTGCCAGGATCACCAGCCCCAGGACCGCGCCCTTGTTGCGGGCGAAGGCCCGCCAGAAATCGGATTTCATCATTGCGACACCTGGATGCGCGGATCGACGAGGCCGTAGAGGATGTCGGTCAGGATGTTGAAGAGGATCACCATGATCGACGTGACCAGGAAGATGCCCAGCAGCACCTGATAGTCGCGCTGCAGCACCGCCTCGAAGGCCAGCCGGCCGATGCCGGGCCAGGCGAACACCGTCTCGATCAGGATCGAGCCGCCGACCAGCTGGCCTGCCTGGATGCCCGCCACGGTGATGACCGGCAGGATGGCGTTGCGCAGGACATGGCGGGTGACGATGCGGCTCTGCGACAGGCCCTTGGCCTTGGCGGTCTTGACGAAGTCGAGGCTGCGCACCTCCAGCATCGAGGCGCGGGTCAGGCGGGCGTAGCTCGCCATGTAGAACAGCGCCAGCGTGATGACCGGCAGGATCAGGTGGACCGCCACGTCCGCGACATGGGCAAGCCCGGTATAGCCGGCGCCGATGGTCTCGTAGCCGAAGGCCGGCAGCCAGCCGAGCTGGATGGAGAAGAACAGGCTCAGCATCAGGCCGATCCAGTAGATCGGGGTGGCGTAGGCCAGGAGCGCCACGATGGTGATGGCGCTGTCGGCCCAGGTGCCGACGGTGACCGCCGCCAGCGTGCCCAGCGCCACACCTGCGGCGAGCGCCAGGATGAAGGCGGTCAGCGTCAGCACCAGCGTGGCCGGCAGCCGTTCCGCCAGGATGTCCCAGACCGGCCGCTGCTGCCGGTAGGAGAAGCCGAGATCGCCCTGCACGACCTTGCCGACATAGGTGCCGAGCTGTTCGTAGAGCGGCCGGTCGAGCCCGAACTGCTCGCGCAGCTGCGTCACGAACTTTTCGTCGGCGGCTCCCGCCTCGCCCGCCATCACCATGGCCGGGTCGCCGGGGGCGGCATGGACGAGGAAGAAGTTCATCACCACGATGGCGATCAGGATCGCGGCGGCCTTGACCAGGCGGCTCGCGAAGAGTTGGGCTAATCCCAGCATGGGCAGGTTCCTAACTTGCGGAGTGGGCCCCCTCCCTCCCACGGCTCCGCCGCGGGTCCCTCCCTCCCCCGCCCTCGGCCGGCCGAAGGCCGGTCCGATCGCGGGAGAGGGGTGAATTCGCATTGCAGCGGCAGTCCCCTCTCCCACCGAAGGTGGGGGAGGGTTAGGGAGGGGGCCGCGTCGTCAACTCGTTACTTCGCCAGCCAGACGCTCTCATAGGTGTCGTTGACACCGATGGCCGTCGTGTTGGCGTTCTTCACCCGCTTGTCGAGGAAGGTCGGGAACTCCATCTCCAGCAGCCAGACCACCGGCAGGTCGTCGGACAGGATGCGCTGGACCTCGCTGTACTGCTCCTGGCGCTTGGCCGGGTCGATCTCCTGCGAGGCCTTGGCGAACAGCTCGTCAACCTTCGGGTTGGAATAGCCCATGGTGTTGGTGAACAGCACGCCCTTGCGGATGTTCGACGAGATGTAGGTGCGGGCGACGCCCAGCGCCGGGTCGCCGTACTGGTAGAGGAAGTTGGTGGTGATCTCGTAATCCCAGTTGGCGACGCGCTGCGCCCAGCCGGCGGCGTCGGTGCTTTCCAGAACCACGGCGATGCCGACCTTGGACAGCGACTGCTTCAGGTACTCGCCCAGGCGGGTCCAGGTCTCGCCGTAGGGCATCGGCATGATCTTGACGGTGGCGCGCACGCCCTGGCCGTTGGGCTTCAGACCCATCTCATCCAGCAGGGCCTTGGCCTTCTCCGGATTCGGCTCGTAGGTCGTCACCTTGGGGTCGTAGAACTTGACCACCGAGTTGATCGGACCGGTCGGCACGCGGCCGAGGCCGAACCAGATCTTATCGCGGATGAACTTGCGGTCGATCGCATAGGCGATGGCCTTGCGGAAGCGCTTGTCGTCCAGCGGCTTGACGCGGTGGTTGATCTCCAGCCACGCCATCGGCGCCACGAACTCGTAGCCGGCGGTGGTCATGGTCAGGTTGGGCAGCGTCTTCATGCGCGGAACCTCGAAGGGCTCCAGGTCGCTGTACTGGGTCTGCTGCACCTGACCGCTTTCCAGCGCCAGCGAGCGGCTGGCGGCGTCGGGGATCACGCGGAAGGTGATGCCGTCGAGATAGGGCAGGCCTTCCTTGAAGTAATCCTCGTTGCGGACGAGTTGGATATAGCTGCCCTTCACCCATTCCTTCAGCTTGAACGGGCCGGTGCCGATGGGAGTGTTGTTGGCCGGGTTGGCCCGGTAATCGCTGCCCTCGTAGATGTGGGCCGGGACCATCGGCGCCGACGACACCTCGAAGGCCTGGATGAAGGCCGGGAACGGCTCCTTCAGCTTGAACTCGACGGTGTGGTCGTCCAGCGCCGTGATCGATTCACAGCGGCTGAACACGGCGCGGGCGCGCGGGTGGACCTCCATCAGGAACTTGGAGGTGGTGAAGACGACGTCATTGGCGGTGAAGGGCTTGCCGTCGTGCCACTTGACGTTCTCGAACAGCTTGAAGGTGTAGGTCAGCCCGTCCGGCGAAATCGTCCAGCTCTTGGCCAGCGACGGCATCGGGTTCAGCTTCTGATCGTAGGTCAGCAGGCCCTGATAGATCTTGCCGGCGACGGTCTGGGTCGGACCCTGCTGGTTCAGGCCCAGCATCAGGGTCGGCGGCTCCGGCTGCACGATGGAGTTGAGGACACCGCCGCGGACAGGGGTCTCCTGGGCCATGGCCGGGGCGGCGACCAGGGCGGCCGTGCCGGGAATGGCGAGTGCCGCGGCCAGCAGGCCGGCGGCGGCGGCGCGGTGGAACCCGCGGGTGAAACCGCCCTGAAAATTTCGGCGGAAGCTGGCGGGGATACCGGTAAGGCGTCTGGTCATCGGGTGTCCTCGTCTCCAGAAGTGTGTCGGTGGTGTTAGCGACCCTGTCGTCTTCGTTGTTCTTTTCGGAAAGGCGGGTAGATCACCGCGGCCCGACGGGGCCGGATGTGCTGTCGAGCCAGCGCAGCAGGGCGTCCCATTCCAGGACGCCGGCGCGGGGATAGGCGCGTTCATATTGGCGGGCGGTGTGCTCGCAGACCTCCGGCGACGGAGTGATCAGCGGCCGGCCGCCGGCCATCGCCATGATCTGCTGCTTGCAGGCCTGCTCCAGGTAGTACATCAGCACCGCCGCCTCGGCGACGTCCTGGCCGACGGTCAGCAGGCCGTGGTTGCGCAGGATCATGCTGTGATGGCCGCCGAGATCGGCGACCAGCCGTTCCCGCTCCGCCAGATCCAAAGCGATGCCTTCGTAGCTGTGGTAGGCGAGGCGGTTGTACCAGCGCAGCGAATGCTGGGTGATCGGCAGCAGCCCGTCGGCCTGGGCGCTGACCGCCATGCCGGCGTCGGTGTGCAGGTGGATGACCGCGCCGACGTCCGGGCGGGCGTGGTGCACCGCGCTGTGGATGGTGAAGCCGGCCGGGTTGATGGCGTCGCCTTCGCGCCCGTCCACCAGATTGCCGTCGATGTCGACCTTCACGAGGTTGTCGGGCGTCACCTCGTGGAACATCAGGCCATAGGGGTTGATCAGGAAATGGTCGGGCGTGTCGGGAATGCGCGCCGACATGTGGGTGTAGATCAGGTCGGTCATGCCCAGCCGGTCGAACAGCCGGTAGGCGGCGGCCAGATCGGCGCGCACCTTCCACTCCACGTCGGAGCAGTCGCGCGTGGCGTGGGGGGCGTGGGCGGCGTTCGCTTTCAAGGTGGCGGCGATCATCGGGCGGGTCTCGTCGGATAAGAGGTCAGATGGATTCCAGGCCGCACCAGCCGGCGATGAACAGCGCCAGCACGCGGGTCACGTCGCGCAGGCTGTCCAGCGACACCGACTCGTCGATGCCGTGGATGCGCGTCGCCTCTGGCCCGTAGCAGGTGGCGGGCGTGTCGCCATAGAGCTGGAAGAAGCGGGCGTCGGTGGTGCAGGTCAGCGCCACCAGCTCCGGATCGCCGCCGCGCACGGCGCGATGGCTGTCGGCCAGCATGGTGACCAGCGGATGGGCCGGGTCGATCTCGCAGCCGGCGGCCTGGAAGCCGTTCCATTGCAACTCGATGCCGACGCCGGACAGGGCCGGGTCGGTGGAGCGCGCCTGCTCCACCGCCCGGGTGACCTCGGCGCGGACCGCCTCCGGCTCCTGCCCGGGGAAGAAGCCGAGCCGGAGGTCGAGCGCGCAGCGCGTCGGGACTGACGACGGCCACTCACCGCCCTCGATCCGGCCGAGATTGACGTTGACGGGATGGGCGTGGCCGCAGAAGGCGGGGTGGCGGCAGGACGGCTCGTTCCACCGCACCTCCAGCGCCTTCAGGTGGGCGGCCAGGGCATAGGCCGCCTCGATGGCGTTGACGCCGGCCGAGGTGTCCAGCACATGGGCCGGCGTGCCGGTCAGCACCAGCCGCAGCCACATCACCCCGACCTGGGCGACGGAGATGGAATGGTTGAACGGCTCCGGGATCACGGCGGCGTCGGCGCGGTAGCCGCGGTGCAGGCAGGCGAGAGCGCCGTTGCCGGTACACTCCTCCTCGATCACCGACTGCAGATAGACCGGGGCGGCCGGCTGGTAGCCCAGCGTGCGCAAGGCGGCGAAGGCGGCGGTGTAGGCGGCGATGCCGGCCTTCATGTCGCCGGCGCCGCGGCCGTAGAGGCGACCGTCGGCGATGCGCGGTTCGAAGGGCGGGGTGGTCCACAGCTCCGCCGGGCCGGCCGGCACCACGTCGATGTGGCCGTTCAGGATCAGCGAGCGGCCTTTCGCCTCGCGCGGCTTGTGCACGCCGACGACATTCTCGCGTCCGGCATAGGCGCCGGGCAGAACCGGCGGCGAGAAGCCCGGCAGGCGGGAGATCGCCTGCTCGTCGATGTCGAAGCGGTCGACCTCCAACCCCAGCGCGGCGAAGCGGTCGGCCATCAGCGCCTGCGCTGAGGATTCCTCCCCCAGCAGCGACGGCTGACGGACGAGGTCGGAGAGATGCGCGACGCACCCGCCCTGCGCCGCGTCGGCGGCATCCAGGATCGCGGCGCGCAGGCCGGGATCCGGCAAGGCATGGTCGAGACTGGCTGCCGTATCTCGTGTCATTCAGAATCCTCTGCCCAATTCTCTTCGCCACTGCGGCATGATTGCGCGGGTGAGTGGAAAAAGATGAAGCGGTTGCGTTGCGGCCTATCCCAAATGGATATGACCGCCATATCGGCGCGTTATGCAGTGTCCGGCTTGGCGATGTTTGAGGGTCGCCATGTGTCGATTAGGCAGGTGCCAAATCGATCAGGCAAATAAGCATTTTTCATTTCGCCCATGAATCTGATTTATGCCGCAGTTGCTCACAGCGCATTCATGTGCGTAGAATTTGGGCGGCGGCAGGGATGCACCGGAATCGGGCAGCGACGGAGAGGGCAGGGCATTGGCGGAAAGCGAGGCGGAACGGCAGGCATTGGCCCGTCTGGGCCAGCAGATGGACTGGAACCTGCTGCGCACCTTCATGGTGATCGTGCAGGAGGGCAGCTTCACCAAGGCCGCCGTCCGCCTGTTTTTGACGCAGCCGGCGGTCAGCCTCGCGCTGAAGCGGCTGGAGGAACAGCTTGGTCGCACCCTGATCGATCGTGGCCCCGGACGCTTCGCCGTCACCGCCGCCGGCGAGCAGGTCTATGACGAGGCGGTGTCGATCCATGCCACCGTGTCCCGCCTGGGTGCCCTGGTGCGCGACGCCAAGGACGAGATCAGCGGCCATGTCCATATCCTGATGACCAGCCGCATCCAGACCCCGCTGCTCGACCGCTCGCTGCGGGAGTTTCACCGGATGTACCCGCAGGTGACCTTCCGCATCGACGTGATGGCCTCGGCCGACGCGCACATCGCGTTGCAGCAGCGGGTCGGCGCCATGGCGATCTGCCTGCTGCGCGAACCGATCCCCGGACTGTCCAGCCAGATCTTCCTGCGCCAGACCTACCGGCTCTATTGCGGTCCCGGATTCCGGCTGTTCGGCCAGCACGACATCGATATCGCCGAACTGCGGCACGAGAATTTCGTCTCCTTCACCTCCGACCAGATCGACGGCGCCCTGTCGCCGCTGACCCTGTTCCGCGCGCGGGAGGGATTCGCCGGCCGCGTCGTCGCATCCTCGGCCAATCTGGAGGAGGTGCGCCGCATGATCGTCTGCGGCCTCGGCATCGGCCCGCTGCCGGAACACATCGCCGCCCGCGACGTCGGTGACGGGCTGTTGTGGGAACTGCCGCCCTACGAAGGCATCGCCCCGGTCAACGTCCACCTGATCTGGAACGAGCAGGCCAAGCTGAACCGCGCCGAGCGGGCGTTCCTGGAGTATCTGCAGACGGCGCTGGCGACGGCGCCGGCCAGGGAATTGGCCGGCGAGGCGGCCGAACCGTCGGCGCTGGCGATGTCACAGCCGCTCTGACGGTAACGATCCGCCCGCTCGTGCGTTGTTAGTGACGAAGGCCGGTCTGAACGCCGGTCGAACCACCGAACTCAGGAGGACGTCATGGACAAGGATCGCGTCGAAGGCGCCATGGACAAGGCCAAGGGCAGCGTCAAGAAGGGCGTCGGCGAGGTCACCGGCGACGAGAAGATGAAGGCCGAAGGCGCGGCCGACAAGATGAAGGGCGAGGCCAAAAACGCCGTCGGCAGCGCCAAGGACGCCATGCGTGACAAGAGCTGAGGACGCAAGGCCCCGCGGCAAAGGCGCCGCGGGGCCGTCCTCTCGCCACCATGCTTCCGCGCCGACCAGGGAATCCTTCATGCTGCCGGAGGTCTCTCCCGGACGATTCCTCCGGGATCTCTATCATGCCACCACCGAGGACAATGTCTTCAACGGGGCCGCCGCGCTCGGCTTCTACCTGACGCTCGCCCTGTTTCCGGCGCTGATCGCGACGATGAGCATCATCCCTTACCTGCCCATCGACAATGTGGATCAGGCGATCATGGATCTGCTGGGGCAGGCGCTGCCGGATCAGGCGTCCGGCATGGTCCGCGACGTGGTGGGGCAGGTGACCGGTGAGCGGCGCGGCGGCTTGCTGTCCTTCGGACTGTTGGGAACGGTGTGGGCGACCACCACCGGCATGTATGCCATCATGCAGCAGCTCAACATCACCTACGACGTCAAGGAGGCGCGCAGCTTCGTCCGCGCGCGTCTGGTGGCGCTGGGATTGAGCCTGCTGTTCGAAGTGCTGGTGATCGGCGCCTTCTCGCTGATCGTGCTGGGCGGCATCCTGCAGGACTGGATCGGCAACCGGTACGGCTTTTCCGGCGTGCTGCTGACATTTTTCGCGACTTTCCGCTGGGTCATCATCGTCCTGGCCCTGCTGCTGGGCCTGGCGGTGATCTACCGCTATGGCCCGAACGTCAGGGAACGCTTCGTCTTCATCACCCCCGGCAGCGTGGTCGGCGCCGCCCTGCTGATCGCCGCCTCGCTCGGCTTCTCGCTCTATGCCGGCCATTTCGCCGATTACGACGCCACCTACGGCAGCATCGGCGCGGTCATTACGCTGATGCTCTGGCTCTACATCGCCGGGCTGGTGATCCTCCTCGGTTCGGAAATCAATGTCCTGTGGAGGCGATACGGCCGCAGCCGAAACCAACCACCACTCACCGCAAAGGAGTAGCGGCCATGGGTATCATCGCTTGGATCATTCTGGGTCTGATCGCGGGATTCATCGCCTCCAAGATCGTGAACAATTCCGGTCAGGGCATCGTCATGGACATCGTGCTGGGGATCGTCGGCGCGCTGGTCGGCGGCTTCCTTGTGAGCATCGTCGGCGGCGCCGGCATCACCGGCTTCAACATCTGGAGCATTCTGGTCGCCATCTTTGGCGCCATCGTCGTCCTGTGGATTTACCATGCGGTCGCGGGCAGGCGGACGGTGGGCTGACGATTGGACAGCTATCACGATGCTCCGTTTGCGTGGGATAAGGCTGTCAATTCGACCCTGATCATTCGACAGCTTTGATGAACGTCCAAGCTTATCCGCTTCCTACCGGCGCCGGACGGCGCCGGTGAGCCCTCCATCGGCCGGGGAGTCTCCGCCTGTCCTGTCTCCGCCTGTCTTTCCGGCCGGGGCGGGAGAGATGGCTGCGCTCATGCGCGGCCATGACTGGGCGGCCACGCCGCTCGGCCCGATTGACGGCTGGCCGCAGGAGCTTCGTTTCACGGTCGGTCTGATGCTGCGGTCGCGGCAGGCGATGTTCGTCGGTTGGGGATCGGACGTCACATTCCTCTACAACGACGCCTATCTGGACATTCTGGGAGCCCGCCATCCGCAGGCGCTGGGCCGGCCGATGAGGGAGGTCTGGCCCGACGCTTGGCCGCAGGTACGCGATTTCGTCCGACGCACCTATGACGGCGTCCCGTTTCTGCATGAGGATCTGCTGATCCCGCTGGAGCGGAACGGAGCGGTCGAGGACTGCTATTTCACCTTCTCCTACACGCCGGTCACCGATGAGGCCGGGCGGGCCGGCGGCTTCCTGTGCATCGTTGCCGAGACCACGGCGGCGGTGGAGCGCGTGCAGGCGGACGAGGAGGTGCGGCGGGCCAACGAGCGGCTGCGGGCGGAGGGGGAGCGGTTGCGGGCGCTGTTCCGGCAGGCACCGGGCTTCATGTATGTCTGGCGAGGGCCAGACCATGTCTATGAGATGGCGAACGATGCCTATTTCGACCTGATCGGCCGCCGCGACATCATCGGCAAACCGGCGCGGGAGGCGCTGCCGGAGATCGTCGGCCAGGGCTTCTTCGAACTGGCCGATCAGGTCTATGCGACGGGGGAGCCCTTCGTCGGCGAGGGGATGCCGGCGCGGATTGCCCGGCGGCCCGGCGCGCCGCTGGAGGAGCGCTTCGTCACCTTCGTCTTCCAGCCGATCCGCGACGACCAGGGCCGGGTCATGGGCATGTTCGTCCAGGGCAGCGACGTGACGGGCATGAAGCGGACGGAGGAGGCGCTGCGCGAGAGCCAGCAGCGGCTGCACATCGCCCAGGATGCCGGCGGGGTCGGCACCTTCGAACTGCGCGCCGACGGCATGCTGGCGGTGTCGCCCCAATTCTGCCGGCTGTGGGGCATCACGGAACGCCCGCTGGTGCCGCTGGAGGAACTGGTCGCCCTGATCCACCCGGACGACCGCGCCAATCTGAACACGTTGCGGCCCGGACAGGTGCCGACGGATGGGCTGGGCTATGTGGAATACCGCATCAATCGGCCGGACAGCGGGGCGGAGCGCTGGATCGCCCGGCGGGCGCAGGCGATCACAGGGGGCCGGGACGGGGACGGGACGCGGATTCTCGGCGCCTGTTACGACATCACCGACCGCAAGCGCGCCGAAGATGCCCTGCGCGCGCTGAACGCGACGCTGGAGCAGCGCGTGGCGGAGCGGACCGCCGACCGCGACCGCATGTGGCGGCTGTCGACCGACATCATGCTGGTGGCACGGTTCGACGGCACGATCGTCGCGGTCAACCCGGCCTGGACCACCCTGCTGGGCTGGGAAGAGGCGGAACTGCAGAACGTGGCGTTCCTCGAATTCGTCCATCCCGACGACCGCGCGGCGACGGTGGCGGAGGCCGGCCGGCTGGAATCCGGCCTGACCACCCTGCGGTTCGAGAACCGCTATCGCCACAGGGACGGATCCTATCGCTGGATCTCGTGGACCGCGGTGCCGGACGACCGCTTCATCCATGCGGTGGGGCGTGACGTGACGGCGCGCAAGGACTCCGAGGTGGCGCTGCGCCGCGCCGAGGACCAGCTGCGTCAGGCGCAGAAGATGGAGGCGGTCGGCCAGCTGACCGGCGGCGTGGCGCACGACTTCAACAACCTGCTGCAGGCGCTCAGCAGCTGCCTGACGATGATCGGCCGCCGCAGCGCCGAGCCGAAGCTGGCGCCGCTGCTGGAGGCGGGCATGCAGGCGGTCGACCGCGGCGCCAAGCTGGTCCAGCAGCTGATGGGCTTCGCCCGCCGCGACAGCCTGCGCCCGGAACCGATCGACGTGCGCGACCGCGTGCTCGGCATGGCCGGACTGCTGGAACGCGCACTCCGCGCCGACATCCGGCTGGAAACCCGCTTCGCCCCCGGCCTCCGCCCGATCGAGGCGGACCCGACGCAGTTCGAGCTGGCGCTGATCAACATGGCGGTGAACGCGCGCGACGCGATGCCGGAGGGCGGCACGCTGTCCATCGAGGCGGAGAACCGGACGCTCGGTCCCGGCGACGCATCGGGATTGGAAGGGGAGTTCCTGCGTCTGACGGTCGCCGACACCGGGACCGGAATGGCGCCGGAGGTGGCGGCGAAGGCCTTCGACCCCTTCTTTACCACCAAGGAGGTCGGCAAGGGCTCCGGCCTCGGTCTGGCGCAGGTCTACGGGCTGGCGCGGCAGGCGGGCGGTACCGTCTGGATCGAAAGCCGGCCGGGGGAGGGAACCCGCATCGTCCTGCTGCTGCGGGCCACGGCCGGTGTGCCGAGGGCGCCGGCCGCTTTCGCCGATGCGTCGGGGCCGTTCATCGGGGGCGCGCGGGTGCTGATGGTGGAGGACGATCCGGTCGTCGCGTCCTCCGTCGCGGCGGCGCTGGAGGAGAGCGGCTGGACCGTTCTGCGCGCCGGCTCCGCCGACGAGGCGCTGCCGCTGCTGGCCGGCGACGAACGGATCGACCTGCTCTTTTCCGACGTGGTGATGCCGGGCCGGCTGAGCGGCATCGACCTCAGCCGCGAGGCGGCCATCCTGCGCCCCGGCCTGCCGGTGGTGCTGACCACCGGCTACAGCGAGGATGTGGCGCGCACCGAAGGCATCGCGGTGCTGTCGAAACCCTACCAGATCGACACGCTGCTGCAGGCACTGCACAAGGCGGTGGCGAAAGTCCCCTAGAGGGTTAGAGAGGGAGTATTCGCCATCGCGCGCTTCAGGACGTCGAAGATGCGGGGGTCGCCCATCTGGGCGGCGTTGAAGCGCAGAAACCCGGACGCCGACCGGGAGGCGCTGAACACGTTGCCGGGGGCGAGCACGACATTCTCGCGAAGTGCCGCGCGGGCGACGTCGGCGGCGTCCCGCCCGTCCGGCAGGCTGCACCAGAGATAGAAGCCGCCGCGCGGCATCAGCCATGGCCGCAGGCCGAGGGATTCCAGCCGGGCGGCCGTCTCGCGCCGGAGCCGCGCCAGACGGCGGCGAAGACCGTCGAGATGCTTGCGATAGTTGCCGTCGTTCAAGGTCGCGAGGACGAGCTCGGCAGCGGCCGGGCTGGGGCCGCCGAAATTCGTCGCCACCTGCAGATCGACCAGCGCCTCCACCCAGTCCGGCCGTGCCGCGATGTAGCCGCAGCGGATCGAGGCGGACAGCGTCTTGGAGAAGCTGCCGATCCGGATGACGCGGGCCAGCCCGTCGAGGGCGGCGAGGCGGGGCGACGGCTCCGGCTCGAAACCGGCGAAGATGTCGTCCTCGACGATGGTGAGGGTATCGGCAGAGGGATCATGGGCCGCAGCGGCGCAGAGCAGACGGTGCGCGGTCTGCGGCGTCATCGTCGCGCCGGTCGGGTTGTGGAGCGCCGAGTTGGTGATGTAGAGGCGCGGCCGGTGCGTCGCCAGCGCCTGGGCGAACAGGTCGGTGTCCGGACCGGTCCGGGTATAGGGCACGCCGACGACCCGCGCCTGATGGGCGCGCAGCAAGGCCTGAAAATTGAAATAGCAGGGGTCGTCGACCAGCACCGTGTCGCCCGGCCGCAGCAGGAAGCGGCAGATCAGGTCGATGGCCTGGGTTCCCGAGGCGGTCAGCAGGATCTGGTCGGCGCCCGCCGCCATCCCTTCGTCGGCGAACTGGCGCGCCAGCAGCCGGCGCAGCGGTAGCGATCCGCGCGTGCCGCCATAATCCGCCAGCAGGCCGTCGTCGGCGCGCGCGAGCTGACGGAGCGCCCGGCGGATCGCCGCGTTCGGCATCCAGTCGGCCGGCAGCCAGCCGCAACCCGGCTTCAGCATGTCCGCCCCGGCATCCAGCGACTGCCGCGACACCCAGAAGGGATCGATGGCGCGGTCGAGCCGTGGTTCCGCCTCGGCCAAGGCCAGCGGCGGCGTGGCGCCGGCGATATAGAAGCCGGACCCCGGCCTCGACCGGATCACGCCTTCGGCCGTCAGCCGGTCATAGGCCTCCACCACGGTCGAGGCCGACACGCCCATGGTGGCGGCGAAGCTGCGGATCGAGGGCAGCTTCTCTCCCGGCGACAGGGTGCGGCTCGCCATCCTGCGGCGGACCGCGTCCATCACCTCGGCGGTTCGCGTGCCCGTTCTGCCCGTCATGGCTCCACCACTGGAAAGTGTATCGCTCTTTATACCAGTACAGTTTGACGGAATTGTATTGGATTGTCGCTGTCTCCGCCAGAGCCCATCGCGCTAGCATCGCGGCGCGAGATCCGGTGCAGGGAGGGAAGACGGGATGCGACAGTCGACGACAGGATGGGGCAGCGGGCTGCTCGGCGTGCTCATCTTCAGCGGCTCGCTGCCGGCGACGCGGGTCGCGGTCGGCAGCTTCACGCCGCTGTTCCTGACGGCGGCGCGGGCGGTGATCGCGGCGGCCCTGGCGGCGGCGCTGCTGGCGCTGTTGCGGCAGGCACGGCCGGCGCGGCGCGACCTTCCCTCGCTTGCCATCGTGGCGCTGGGCGTGGTCGCAGGCTTTCCCCTGCTGACCGCATTGGCGCTTCAGCACATCACGTCGGCGCAGTCGATCGTCTTCATCGGCCTGCTGCCGCTCGCCACTGCCCTGTTCGGGGTGCTGCGGGCCAGGGAGCGGCCACGTCCCGCCTTCTGGCTGTTCGCGACGGCGGGAAGCCTGACCGTCGCCGGCTTCGCCCTGTGGCAGGGCGGCGGCGCGTCGCTGGCCGGCGACCTGCTGATGGTCCTGGCGATCCTGCTCTGTGGGCTGGGCTATGCCGAGGGGGCGGCCCTGTCACGCCGGCTGGGCGGCTGGCAGGTGATCTCGTGGGCCTTGCTGCTGGCGCTTCCGGCAATGGCGCTGGCGGCGCTGGCCACCATGCCGGACGACTGGAGCGGCATCGCGGCGCCGGCCTGGATCGGGCTCGGCTATGTTTCGGTGTTCAGCATGCTGGTGGGATTCGTCTTCTGGTATCGCGGGCTGGCGCTGGGCGGTATCGCCGGGGTCGGGCAGTTGCAGTTGCTCCAGCCCGCCTTCGGCCTGATCCTGGCCGGGCTGCTGCTGCGCGAGCCGGTCGCCTGGACCATGATCGCCGCCGCCGGACTGGTCGTGCTGTGCGTCGCCGGAGCGAAGCGGTTCGCCTGAGCGCCAGCCCGTGCGTGTCGGTTCCGCCCGGCGTCAGGCCGGCGTGTCGCGGTGGATCTTGAACGGCGCCCAGGACTGGCTCACCGGCATGATCTCGACGCTGTTGATGTTGACGTGCGGCGGCAGCGAGACCACCCAGCGCACCGTCTCGGCGATGTCCTCCGGCTGCAGCGGGTTGGCGCCGGCATAGAGCGCGTCGTAGGCGGCCTTGTCGCCGCCGGTGCGCACCAGGGTGAATTCGCTTTCCGACAGGCCCGGCTCGATGGAGGTCACGCGCACGCCCTGGGCCGACAGGTCGCTGCGCAGGCCGAGCGAGAACTGCTTCACGAAGGCCTTGGTGCCGCCATAGACGTTGCCGCCGGGATAGGGCCAGTTGGAGGCGACGGAGGCGAGATTGACGATCAGCCCGCGCTGCGCGATCAACCGGGCCAGCAGCAGCCGGGTGATCGTCACCAGCCCGGTGACGTTGGTGTCGATCATCGTCCGCCACTGTTCCAGGTCGCAGTCCTGCGCCACCGCGGTGCCGAGCGCCAGACCGGCATTGTTGACCAGGACGGAGATGTCGGCGAACTCCTGTGGCAGCGACTCCAGCGCGGCGCGGGTCGCCTCCTCGTCGCGGATGTCGAAGCACAGCGGGTGAACCACCGCCGGCCCGCCCAGCGCCTCGACCAGGGCATCCAGCCGGTCCTGACGCCGGCCGGTGGCGACGATCCGCCAGCCCTCCGCGACCAGACGCCGGGCGATGGCATCGCCGAATCCGGAGGTGGCGCCGGTGACGATTGCCGTTTTCGGGGCGGCCGTTTTGGAGGCGATGTTCGACATTGTGTAATCTTTCCTCATGACGGATTTAAGCTCAGGCTTACCGTAACGATGGTCCGGGTCAAGCCCGGCCGCTGCATTGATCAGCTTGGCTGCGGTTCGGCCAGGAACAGCCGG
Source organism: uncultured Azospirillum sp. (assembly GCA_965650625.1). GTDB lineage: Bacteria > Pseudomonadota > Alphaproteobacteria > Azospirillales > Azospirillaceae > Azospirillum. Next base: position 32,912 of record CBFGPE010000070.1, read on the forward strand.
TAGGCCGGGTTGCCGCTCTCGTCCCAATACGGGTATCCGAGATCGTCGAGGCAGCGCCGGAACCGCGCCCGGTCCTTTTCGGGCACCTGAATCCCGGCCAGCACCCGCCCGTAATCGGCGCCATGGTTGCGGTAGTGGAAAAGCGAGATGTTCCAGTCCTGCGCCAGCCCGTTCAGGAACTTCAGCAACGCCCCCGGCCGTTCGGGGAACTGGAAGCGGTAGAGCAATTCGTCCTTCAGCCCGCGCACCCGGCCGCCGACCATGTAGCGGACATGGAGCTTCGCCATCTCGTTGTCGCTCATGTCCAGCACCGGGCAGTCCAGGCCGCGCAGCAGTTCGATGATCTGGCGCTTTTCCGCATCGCCCTCGGTCAACTGGACGCCGACGAAGATCTGTGCCTCCCGGTCGTCGGCATAGCGATAGTTGAACTCGGTGATCGACCGCTTACCGAGCGCCTGGATGAACTGCCGATAGGCGCCGGGGCGTTCGGGAATGGTGACGGCCAGCAGCGCCTCGCGCCGTTCGCCGATCTCCGCCCGTTCGGCGATGTGGCGCAGCCGGTCGAAGTTCATGTTGGCGCCGCTGCCGATCGCCACCAGCCCCTTGCCCTGCAGCCCTTCGCGCTCCGCGTATTTCTTCAGGCCGGCCAGACCGACCGCGCCCGACGGTTCGGTGATGGCGCGGGTGTCCTCGAAGATGTCCTTGACGGCGGCGCAGATCTCGTCGGTGTTGACGGTGATGACCTCGTCCAGCAGCTCGCTGCACAGCCGGAAGGTCTCGCTGCCGACCTGCCGGACGGCGACGCCGTCGGCGAACAGCCCGACCTGATCGAGCTGCACGCGCTTTCCCGCCGCGATGGCGGCGCCCATGCTGGCCGCGTCGTCGGGCTCCACGCCGATCACCTTCACGTCGGGGCGCAGGAACTTGACGTAGGCGGCCACCCCGGCGGCCAGCCCGCCGCCGCCGATCTGCACGAAGATGGCGTCCAGCGGGTGCGGGTGCTGGCGCAGGATCTCCATGCCGACGGTGCCCTGGCCGGCGATCACGTCTGGATCGTCATAGGGGTGGATGAAGGTCAGCCCCTTCTCCGCCTCGATCTGGCGCGCATGGAGATAGGCGTCGTCGAAGACGTCGCCATGCAGCACGACCTTGCCGCCACGGCTCTTGACCGCCTGGATCTTGATGGCGGGCGTCGTGCGCGGCATGACGATCACCGCCTTGATCCCTAGCTTCTGCGCCGACAGCGCCACGCCCTGCGCATGGTTGCCGGCCGACGCGCACACCACCCCGCGTTCCCGCACCTCCGGCGACAGGCCGACCATCTTGTTGTAGGCGCCGCGCAGCTTGAAGGAGAAGACGGGCTGCAGATCCTCGCGCTTCAGCAGCGCGATGTTGTTCAGGCGCTGCGACAGCCGCGGCATCGGATCGAGCGGGCTTTCGATGGCGACGTCGTAGACGCGCGCGGTGAGGATCTTGCGGACATACTCGTGCATGAACATCGGCCTTCCTGAACAGGTCGCGGCGACCATAGCAAATCCGGCGCGCTCTTGCGCTATGGCGCCTGCACCGCGCGGAAGGCGAGGGGAACGGCGATGCGCATCACCTCGATGAAGCGGCGCAGGCGGGCCGGCTGGTGGCGGGAGGGTGGATAGACCAGACTGACGGGCAGGGTCGCCGCTCGCCAGTCCGGCGCCAGCTGC
>CBFGPE010000071.1:0-34598 GCA_965650625.1 uncultured Azospirillum sp.
GACCGACCGCCAGCAATCCGGCGTTTCCCGTGCCGCTGACCGCTGTCATCTGGGTATGGAGCGACGCCAAGCAGGACGGCAGCTTGACGACCCGAGATCCGTCCCAACTCGGGCAGCAGCGCGGCAACGGCGACAGCGGTGATGGGACCGACACCAGGAGCGGACTCCAACACCTGTACACTCCGTGCCAGACCGCTATGCGTCTGGACGCGTTGCGCAATCTGGACGTCAAGATCGGCAATGGCCACACGCAGGGCCTCCACGGCCGGATAGACAAGTGCTCTGGCCTCGTCTGGAAGCCGAACCATAGCTTTTTCGATATCGGCCCGCTTATCGACAAGAAGGCGCCGTGTCCGGACCAGATCGGCTACAGCTTCGCGTTCCGGTTCAACTGGCTGAGGCGGAAGGCTATGCAGCTGAGCTGTGAATTCTGCGATCATCGCGGCATCAATGGCATCGGTCTTTGCCCGCTGTCCGACTGCCTTGGCAAAATGGCGGACCCGCGCTGGATCGAGCACATGAACGCTTGCTCCGGCCGCTCTGAGCTCGTTGCGGAGCGGTCGTTCATACCCACCAGTGGCTTCAAGCCCGACGATCGTCACGCCGTGCGCACCAAACCACGCGATCAACTCCTGCCGCTCCTCCGGATGGTTTCCTCCGTGCCATCGGGCTCCACCAGGAAACACGGCAGCATCAAGACAGGCTTTGCCCACATCGACACCGCCAAAGGCGTGGATCTGTGTCATCCTTGTCTTCCTTCCTTGTGGTGCGGGCTGACGAGCCCACGCAACCGTTCGGACTTCAAGGAAGGCTGGTCGCCCACATGCTTTTTGCCGGCCTTTTCGCCTGGGGGGCATCGGGGTCGACCAACCCGGACGGCCGTAGCCAGCGTGCCGTCCGGGTTCCATTCTAACGGCTTCACAAGACACAAGGGGGGCGATGAGATCGGGCCGAACCCGACGGACCGCGGCAAGCCGGGCTCCAAGCGCCACATCCTCGTCGATGCAAATGGCATCCCCCTCGCCCTGAGGATCTCGCCGGCCAACCGGCATGACAGCAAGTTCCTGGAGGCGTTGGTCGATGCCGTGCCGGCAATCCGCCAATGTGCGGGCCGACCACGGCGCCGACCAGCCAAACTGCACGCCGGCAAGGGCTACGATTTCGCCCACTGCCGGCAGGCGCTGCGTCGGCGAGGGATCATTCCGCGCATCGCCCGGCGTGGCATCGAGAGCAGCCAACGCCTTGGCCGACACCGATGGGTGGTCGAGCGGACGCTGGCTTGGTTCGCCCGATTCCGACGTATCGCCGTCCGCTACGAACGGCGCGCTGATATCTTCACCGCCTTTCACCACATCGCCGCCGGCCTCATCTGCTGGCGCTTCGTCCAAAAATGGTTCTGTTAGGCGCTCTAAGCACGGTTCTTTCGTACTGATCAGATCTTGCCGGCTGGCCGCATTTACCGAACCCACCCACGTTCAGGCTCATAACCTGAAGGCCGCATGTTCAAATCCTGCCCTCGCTGCCTCCGTGCACCGATGCCAGAAGGAGGGGTTCCTCTACGGCAGCATCGCCACATTGAACAAGCTGGCGCGAAAGCTGACGGAAGCCAAAAACATCTACTGCGAACATCTTCGTCAACGGGCGCGCGCGGCAGACGAGTTTATAGCCGCCGCCTCCTTAAAGAGGTTCTGCAAACCTGTTTCATCAAGATCGTCTCCTTCCATGAAATCGATCGCACGCCGTACACCCGTCAAGCTGGCGTTGAAGAGCCCGTGCTTATCCTGGAGCAGGCCTCCTTTTGGGAACGTAAGCTTGATCTTGTCTTTGTATGTCTCGCCCGTGCAGATGATGCCGGTATGCGACCATGTGGGCACGCCGAGGGGGTTAGTCGGCTTGCGCCACTTCACCTCCTCAACGACGTTTGGAACGGCTTCCCTAATCAGCTGACGGATGCGGGTGAGGAAAGCCCCACGCCAATCGGGAAGGCTGGCGATCTTGGCGTCGACGGCTTCTGACATTTTGGCCATCCTTATGATTGAAGCAGGCATAGTTTGCACCAAGTGCGGGCTCAATGCTGCGCCAGCATACAGCAGCCGGTAAAGCTGAGCAGCAGCGGCACATGTCCAAATAAGGGGCATTTTCGAGATGGTCAGGCGGCCGGCGGAACCGGCGCGTACATGTCGTCGAAGACGTCGACAGGCTCGACGAGTTCACGCGCGCTCGGTCACGGCGATCAGATCGACAAAGAAAAGAGAAGGTCTACATGCCCCTTCCATGTGGGCAATACCCAGTCTGCTCGCCACCGCAATCCGGACCATCCACGCAAAGTGCGCAAGAACCACCAAACCGAGGCAAGATCAAACTCCGGTTCATCTCTGCGCCGCCCAACGCTCCAGCGCGGCGCGGACGCGAAGGATGACGGGAGGCCAATCGACGCCTTGGAAGGCGGATTGCGAACGGGTCTTCCAGGATCAAGCGTTCAGAGCCAAGGCTGATCGCCCTGGGCCGACGACATTTTGGTGGTTTGGGAGTACGGCTGGATGTGGTCATAGCTCGGCCCGATGCAACGCTCCACCGCGTTGGTATCCATCGCCACCCGGCCGTCATCCTCGGTGTCGACAGCGCGTCGATCCTGAGCGCAGCGTCAGCAGCGCCGACCGGTATATGGGCCCATCAGCGACGGCGGGGATGACGGAATGACGTGAAATCGCTACCCCTTCCGGGTGACTGGCCCCGCTTCGCGCATTGCGCGATCCTCCCGCGCGATGAGTCGATAAATGGGGATCGGGCGTGGCGGACACAATCGCTTCCGGTGGTGCGGCTGGTACCGTCCGGCGTGCTTTTCGTTTTCCTCTATGGGCTCTTCGCTCCGTCTGGCTTCTGATCGTTCCACTGATGTTTGTGGCGCTCGGGATCTGGCAGGAGCAGCGGGCCGCTGCGACGCTCGCCGAGTACAGGCAAGCCGGACAGGAATTGCCGGAGGCGCTTGCCCAACTCCAGCGGATCGGAGCGAACAATCCGTCGGCCTTCGTGACCATGGGCGGACCGGACGGCCGCCGCATGCCGGTCTCGATGGCCATTGCCGGGGTCCGCAACGCCATCGACACAACGGACGACGGCACCGAGGTTTCACTGATCCGCTACCCGTTGAGCTGGGGCACGATGGCCGGCGGCCTGCTGGCTTTCCTTGCCGGGCTGACCGGGTTGCTGGCGGCACGGGTCGCGGCACTGCGGGCGCGGCAGTCGCGCGACGCCCTGGTCCGGAACTTCGACCGCTTGAGGCGGGGCCTGCCCTTCGCGCTCGCCGCCGTGCTCGTCGGCCTCAGCATTGCCAGTGTTTCGGCTTCACTGTTCGAAGCGGCGAGCCTGTGGTTCTGGGACCATCTGTCGACCGGCAGCATGAAACTCTTCGCCGCTGCCGTGACGCTCGCGGCACTCGCCGCCTACAGTGCCGTGATGGCGGTGATCGCACTGCGCCGCGTCTTCGACCTCTACACCATGGAGCCGCTCGACATCCGTGGGTTTGTGGTGAGCCGGGACGAGGCGCCCGGCCTCTGGCGTTTCGTCGAGGATTTGGCGGTCCGGCACGAGGCGCTGATGCCGGACAGCATCCTGATCGGCCTGACCGAGGGCTTCTTCGTTACCGAGGCGCCGGTCCGGCCGCTCGGCGGAGAGCGGGTGCTGCAGGGCCGTACTCTTCATTTGCCGGCTCCTTGCCTGCCGCTGCTCGGAGAGACCGAACTCGCGGCGGTCATCGGGCATGAACTGGCCCATTTCTCGGGCGGGGATACCACCTACAGCCGCCGCTTCGCCCCGATCCATGCCGGATTGTGGCGGACCCTGACCGCGCTCGGCGAGCGTTCCGGCACTGGCGGTTTCGTGCTCACCCCCGCTCTGCATCTCGGCTTCCATACGCTGGAGAGTTTCGACCTCGCGGTCGCTCAACACAGGCGGCAGCGCGAGCTGGAGGCTGACCGCCGGGCCAGTCTGGTCAGTGGTCCGGAGAGCGTTCCCCTTGCCTTGCTTCGCAGCGCGTCACTGGCGCCGGCCATCTTTGGGACGCTGAATGATGCCTTCTCCGCCCCGGAAACGTCCGGGCCGGATCTAATGGCCGAAATCCAGCGGCGCGTCGAAGCCGGTCTCCCCGATCCCGCTGCGCATCTGGGAGAGTGCCAGCCCCATCCGACCGACAGCCACCCGCCGACCGCCCTGAGGATCAGCACCCTTGGCGTCCAGCTCGACGAGCGCCTGCTGGCCCGCGCCGCCCGCGGACCGGTTGCGGAAGACACCAGCCTGCCGCATCGGCTGTTCGCCGACTGGAGCGGGATTTGTCAGGCTCTGACGGCGGCGTTCCTCGACGAGGCGCGGGAGGCACATCGGCTGGACCGGGCGGAGCTGGAGGCCGCCGCCGCCGTTCCGGAGGAGCACACGGTGCTCTACGAGAACGGCAGGCCGATGATCTGGGCCATGGCCTTCATCGCGGCAATGTTCGCCGCCTTTGCCATCGGCACCTTCTTCTTCGGGCAGTCACTCGGCATCGGCAACGATCCGGGGACTACGGCATTCGTTGGAGCGGTGACGGCCCTCGGTGTCTGCATCGCTTTGGCCAACGCGGCCTGGGTCCGCCACAAGACGAAGGCGCCGCTGATGACTTTGACCCCCGACGCGCTGGTGTCGGCCCGGTTGCGGGAGGCAATCGCCTGGACCGATGTGGCCGGGATGCAGGTGACGGCATCGCGCCGGCTGGCGCTGGTGCTGGCTCTGCATGAGGAGGCGCCTCTGCCCAACCGGATCGGCTTTTCCATTTACAACAAGGTGAACCGGCGCAAGCGGATCGTGGTGCTCGAGGCAATGGGGATCCGTGGGATGAAGGCCGCCGACTTCGAGGCCTTGGTTAGCCGTTACCTCACCGCCGCCTATGCCCGCCGCCGGCTCTCTGGCGATTAATGCGGTGAGCGGGCAGAAAGTGCTCGCGCCTCCTGCCCGTCAAGCGGTGATTTCGATCAGGTTGCCATCGTGATCCTGAACCACTGCTTCGTAGAAGCCGTCTCCGGTCATCCGGGGGGCGGACACGAGAAGTCCGAATTCTTCCAGCCTGCTGGCGGTGTTCCGCACGGCGTCGGCCGACCCCAGCGACAGGGCGATATGAGCCCAGCCGGACCGCTCCACCGGTCCGTCGTCCGAGCCGATCCAGGGCGCGGACATCAACTCAAGGCTGGGGCCTTCCGGTAGCGTGGCGAAGCGGGAGGTGAAGCCGGGCCGGCGGGCGCTGGCATAGACCGGGCCAATCGCGGCGCCGAAATGCGCCTGCCAAAATCCTGCGGCCTTGTCCAAATCTCGGGTCCACAGCGCGACATGGACGATGCGGACAGCGTGGGGTGTGCTCATTGCTTTCCTTCTCCCGTGACGGAATCGGCCCAGTGGATGCGCACCCCCAGCGCCTGCATGCCGGCCAGCGCGGCCTCCGGTGCGTCGGCCTCCACCACCAGATCGGACAGGGTATCCGAAGCGGCGACGAGGTAGGGCGCCGCCGTGCTCAGTTTCTCGTTGGCCACGGCGGTCGCGACCGCGCCGGCGCCGCGGACGAGTGTGCGTTTCATCTCGGCGTCGTCCGTCCCGAAACAGCCGATGCCGACCGAGGCATCAAGCGCACAAGTGCCGAGGAGCAGCAGGTCCGGACGCATCTCCATGGCCCTGCGCAGAGCGTGCAGGCCGAGTGCGGCCCCCGACAGAGGATCGACTCTGCCACCGAGGAGGATCAGTTCGATGCCTTCCTTTCCCAGAAGAGCCGTGGCGATCCGTGGATCATGCGTTGCCACGGTGATCCCCAGACCGTCCGGCAGCGCGGTGGCGGCGGCCAGCACGGTGGTCCCCGCATCCATGAACACGAATTGCCCAGGCGTCACCAATTTGGCCAAACGCCCGCCCAGCCGATGGGTGCGTGCCGCCATGGCGTCGAATCGCACCCGTGCCGGTGCCGACGCCGGCGACAGACGAAGGGCGCCGCCATAAACCCGTTTGCAAAGACCGGCCGCCGCCAGGTCCCGTAGATCGCGGCGGATCGTGTCTTCGGATGTCTGGAACTCCTCGGCAAGACGGGCGGCGAGAACCTGTCCATTCTGTGCGAGCCGATCGAGGATCAGTTGTTGCCGCTGCTGCGGCAGCCGCAGCGCTGCATCGCTTTCGCCCATGGGGCTCTCCGCAGGATCATTGATCACGTATAAACGTGCACAATCATGCAGAAACAGTCAATAAGCCTCTTATGACTTTTGAGGACGACGTCGCACCACGATCAGTCCGCTGCCAGGATCCGGCTGCCGCGCGAGGCGGTAAGCTGGGAGACGATCGCACAGCAGGCAAGGCGGGCATCCATGTCATCCGCTTCTCCGGTAAGGAGGACCGGGACCTCGGTGCCTTGCGCCAGAGTGGCCCCAAGACCCAGGATACGCAGACTGTCGGGAGAGCGGCGTCGCATTTCTATCAGTGCGTTTGGCGATTCTCCGTCATTCATACGTCCCAGCATGATCGCCTCTACCTTGCCGGTTTGCGCCAGGACAGACGCCGCCTCCGCCGCGGCTTCATGGTCGACGCCGATCAGGTGAAACGGCCGGATATCAAGGTGGCAGAGTGCGGCCACCGAGCAGATCCGTGCTGCCGGGCCGATCAGAACCGGTTCGATCAATCCGGCTTCGGCCGCGGTCACGATGGAGGTGAGCGTGTCCGCATCGCACGGGTCGACAACCGCGATCCGCAAAGGCGGCAGGCCCGCGCATTTTGCCAGAAGAGCGCGGTAGCTGCTGCGACGGCTCTTCTTGCTGCGCGCCTGTTCCTCCCGCCAGGCGTCCGTCTCAGCGGGGACCGCGACTTCCATGCTGCCGCTGGCGACTATGGCACCGTCACGATCGGTGCAGCTGCAGGCGAAGGCGATGAGCTGCGGGGTGGACTGTCTTCCGAGGACAGTGACGGTCGCTGTGATGGCTTCATCCTGCCGGACCGTCCGTTCAACGTCGAGTTGCAGGTTTTTGGGCAGCCCACCTTCACCGGGCAGGATGGTTTCGAGCACGCTGCAAACCAGCCCGTGGAGCCACAGATCGGAAACAGGCAGCGGCCCGACAGGGCGGTTATCGGATGTGGTGTCACGACCGGGGTGGACGATGCCGCCGGTCAGGATGCCGCACAGCTCGGCCTCCATCGCTGTGAACCGGCCTGACTTGCTGGCGGTCTGCCCAATGACCGCCTCGGTGATGTTGTCGGCGCTGGCGTGACCGTGGGCCAAGCTTTCGGTTTCAATTGAGTGCATCACGCGATACTCCCATCGGGCGGACGGTGCGGGCAGCGTCAAGCGGCCCAGTTGGTGCTGTCGGCGTCCTGCGCCGAGCGCGAGGGCAGCGCGACCACCTTGACGGCAAGGCCGCCACAGGATGTCTCGCGGTATTTCGGATCCATGTCCTTGCCGGTCTCGAACATCGTTTCGATGACCTTATCGAGCGAGACGAGCGGTTCGCTGGTCCGGTGCAGGGCCATGCGCGTTGCGTTGATGGCCTTCATGGCGCCCATGGCATTGCGTTCGATGCAGGGGATCTGCACCTGCCCACCGACCGGGTCGCAGGTCAGGCCAAGATTGTGCTCCATGGCGATTTCGGCGGCGATGCACACCTGCTCGGGACTGCCGCCCATCAGGTCGGCCAGGCCGCCCGCCGCCATCGAGCAGGCGACACCGACTTCGCCCTGGCAGCCGACCTCGGCGCCGGAGATCGAGGCGTTCCTCTTGTACAGCGCGCCGATGGCGGCGGAGGCCAGGAAGAAGCGCACGCAGGCGTCGTCGTCCAGCGGCTTGATGAAATTGTGATAATAGGCGAGCACCGCCGGGACGATGCCGCAGGCGCCGTTCGTCGGCGCGGTGACGACGCGTCCGCCCGCCGCATTCTCCTCATTCACCGCGAAGGCGAACATGTTCACCCAGTCGACCACATTCATCGGATCGCGCGACAGCGCTTCCGACGACGCCAGCTGGCGGCGCAGCAGGGCGGCCCGGCGGGGCACCCGCATCGGCCCCGGCAGCACGCCCTCGGTGGTCATGCCACGCTCCATGCAGGCACGCATCGTCTGCCAGATGGTGGAGAAATAATCGCGGATTTCCTGATGACTGTGCAGGCTGAGTTCGTTCTGCAGGATCAGGCCGGAGAAGGACAGGCCGGTTCCGCGGCAATGCGCCAGCAGATCGGTGGCCGAGGTGTAGGGGTAGGGAAGCTCCACCTCCTCTCCACTCTGCTTGCCGAAATTCTCCTCGTCGACGACGAAGCCGCCGCCGATCGAATAATAGGTTTTGCCCAGCAGGAGCCGGTCGCCGTCGAAGGCCTGGATCGTCATGCCGTTCTCGTGCCGGGGCAGGTTGGAGCGGTGAAAGGTGATGGCGGTCGGCGGGAAGTCGATCTGCCTGCCTTCCCGGCCAAGCGGAAGGCGGAGCGAATTGCGCACCTGTTGCAGAAAGGCGGGGATGGTGTCGATGACGACGCTGTCCGGCAGGTTGCCGGCGAGGCCCAGCATCAGGGCGACGTCGGTGTGGTGGCCCTTGCCGGTCAGCGCCAGCGAGCCGTAGATGTCGACCGCGACGCGGGTGGTGGCATCGATGCCGCCACAGAAGTGCAGGGCATCCACGAACTGCTTGGCTGCCCTCATCGGTCCTACCGTGTGCGAGCTGGAGGGGCCGATACCGACCTTGTAGAGGTCGAACATGCTGATCATGGCTTGCTTCCTTCCTGTGGACGGCCCTGGGGCGATGGTCTTCTCTTCGCCGCTTCAGGCGGCGGCCCGTCGCGTCTGGACGGGGCACCGCCCGAAGCGGGAAGCGGTGTGGGCGTCAGAGGCTGAGCAGGGAGTAGAGGATGGCGGAGATCGCCACGCTGCCGATGAACATCACCACCACGTTGCCCGGCTGGCCGGCATATTTGCGCATCGCCGGCACCTTGCGGATTGCGTACATCGGCATGATGAAGAGCAGGGCCGCGATGATGGGACCGCAGAGCGATTCGATCATGCCGAGGATGCTGGGGTTCAGGGTGGCGGCGATCCAGACGGCGGCGACCATGAACAGAGCGCTGAAGCGGTTGATCGCCTTGTCGTCGACCGGCTTGCCCTGGCCGCGCAGATGCTGGGAGATCAGCCCGTTCAGACCTTCGCGGGCGCCGAGATAATGGCCGAAGAAGGACTTGGTGATCGCCACGAAGGCCACGGCCGGCGTCAGCAGCGCCATCAGCGGGTTGTCGAACTTGTTGCCGAGATAGGACAGGATGGAGATGTTCTGGGCCTTCGCGTCGGCCAGTTCCTGCGGGCTCAGGCTGAAGACGCAGCTGAAGACGAAGAACAGGACGACCAGCACCATCATGGCGACCGCGTATTTCTCGATGCGGGTGGTCTGGGATTCCGCCTCTTCGCCATAGTGGTTCTGTTGGGCGACGACGAAACGCGAGATCGCTGGGGAATGGTTGAAGGAGAACACCAGGGCCGGGATGCTGAGCCACAGCGTCAGGCTGAACTGTCCGGCGGTCGGCATCTGGTCGAGGATCGCACCGTTCCAATCGGGGGCGAGATACAGGCCGATGCCCATCAGGACCACGACGAAGGGGTAGACGAGCCAGCCCATGATCCGGACGACCATCTGTTCACCCAGCTTGATGACGCCCATAAGTCCGAGAATCAGGCCGAGCGACAGCAGGATGCGGGGCGGCGGCACCATGCCCAGCTGATGCACCATGAAGCTTTGGACCGTGTTGGTCAGGCCGACGCCGTAGATCAGCAGGATCGGCAGGATGGTGAAGAAGTACAGCAGGGTGATGAGCTTGCCCGCGGTGCTGCCGAAATGCTCGGTCACCACCTCGGTGATGTCGCTGCCCGGTTTCGACGAGGACAGGATGAAGCGGCACAGCCCACGGTGGGCCAGATAGGTCATGGGGAAGGCGATGACCGCCATGACCGCCAGAGGCCAGAAGCCGCCAAGGCCGGCATTGATGGGAAGAAAAAGCGTCCCCGCCCCAATGGCCGTTCCGAACAGCCCAAGCATCCACATGGTGTCGTGTCTGGTCCATGGCAGAGGAGGATTGCCGAGTCTCGTGGATTCTGTTGAGATGCTGACCATTTTATGCCTCCAGCATGCCTTCCATTGTGGATCTTCAAGCCATCACGGTAAGGCTGCGCTTTGTTGACCTGGAGGAAGCCTATCAACGCCCTGCTGGCAATTCCCGGCCGAACTCAGGAGCGGTGGAATAGCGAAATGAGCGGCGGAATGGAAAAATGAGCGGAGACCGCGGGAGGCGAGCGGTGTGAGAAGGGGGCAGGTGGCGCGGCGGGCGGTGCGTTTCGCCGCATTTCCAACCCGGTCCCGACCGCCGCTTCTCCCTGGCCTTTCGGCCGCGAATGGGTCAAACCAAGCGCCTTAACCAAGCATAAGCCGTCGCTCGCCTGCCCGCACCGGACGGCCCGGACGCGCAGGTGCAGGGAGTCCTGACCGATGCAAATTGATCCCGTGGGCCTCTCGCTGGTCCTTCTCCAGCAGATGTGCGTCTATCTCGTGGTGGCCTATCTCCTCAGCCGGACGAAGATCTTCATTCCGCTGACGCACGCCACGATCCGACCGCCGCACAAGCTGGCCTGCTACGTCATCTTCTCCCTGTTCTGCATCATGGGGACGATCCTCGGCATGCCGGTGGTCCATGCCATCGCCAACACGCCGGCGATCGGCGCGGTGCTCGGCGGCCTTCTCGGCGGGCCGCTGGTCGGGCTTGGGGTCGGCATCACCGGCGGGCTTCACCGCTATTCGCTGGGCGGGGCCTTCGCGCTCGCCGCCGGAATCGACATCGTCGTGCAGGGGATGCTGGGCGGCCTGATGCACCGCCATCTCATCCGGCAGGGCAGGACCCGCGCCCTGTTCGATCCCGTAAAGGCCGGTGCCCTGACCTTCGCCGGGGTGCTGCTGGAACTGCTGATCGACCTTGCGGTGGCGAAGCCCTTCGACCAGACGCTGGAGATCGTGCGGCTGATCGCGGTGCCGGAACTGATCGCCAACTCACTGGGTGCCGCGCTGTTCATGGGGATCCTGATCGACCGCCGCGCCCTGATCGAGCGGCAGTCCAGCCTGTTCTCCGCCAAGGCGCTGGCCATCGCGGCGCGCGCCGACGGCGTGCTGCGGCGGGGCTTCAACCAGGAAAACAGCATGACCGTCGCGCGCATCATCTATGAGGAGACCGGGGTGGGCGCCGTCGCCATCACCGACCGCGAGAAGATCCTCGCCTTCATCGGCATCGGCGACGACCACCATCTTCCCGGCACACCGATCTCTTCGCTGAACACACTGGAGGCCATCGCGCACAACGAGGTCACCTATGCCGACGGCAACGAGGTGGCCTATCAATGCTCGATCAGCCCGACCTGCCCGTTGGGGGCGTCGCTGGTCATCCCGCTGGTCGGCGAGGACAGCCACGTCATCGGCACGATCAAGCTGTACGAGCCCAAGACCAAGCTGTTCTCCACCATCAACCGGACGCTGGGCGAGGGTATCGCGAAGCTGTTGTCGAGCCAGATCCTGGCCGGCCGCTACGAACAGCAGAAGGCGTTGCTGGCCCAGGCGGAAATCAAGCTTCTGCATGCTCAGGTCAATCCGCATTTCCTGTTCAACGCGCTGAACACCATCGCCGCCGTCACCTGCGACGAACCGGAGAAGGCGCGCGACCTGATCGGCGACCTGTCCACCTTCTTCCGCATGAACCTCAAGCGACCCAGCGAGATCGCCTCGCTGGCCGAGGAGATCGAGCATGTGAACGCCTATCTCCAGATCGAGCGGGCGCGCTTTTCCGACAGCCTGACGGTGGACGTCGACATCCCCGACAGTCTCGGCCGCGTACGGCTGCCGGCCTTCACGCTTCAGCCCGTCGTCGAAAACGCGATCAAGCATGGCACGTCGCAACAGCTCCGTCCGGGGCATGTCGCGATCAGCGCCCGCGAGGACGGCGATGAACTCGTCATCGACGTGCAAGACAATGCCGGACTTTACGAGCCGAAGCCGGCCGGGCAGGGGCTCGGCATGAGTTTGGTGGACCGCCGCATCAGGAACTGTTTCGGCCCGTCCTATGGTGTTACGGTCGCGTCCGACCGGGATGTCTTCACCCGCATTACGATCCGGGTTCCGTTGGAGGCCGCATCCAAATGATCACCGCCCTCATCGTCGATGACGAGCCGTTGGCCCGCAAGGAGCTTCGCCGCGTCCTCTCGAAGGCCGACGACATTGCCATCATCGCCGAATGCAGCAACGCCATCGACGCCATCGGCGTGATCAACCGGGAAAAGCCCGAGCTCGTGTTCCTGGACATCCAGATGCCGCGGGTGAGCGGCATCGAGATGCTGAGCATGCTCGACCATGAGAAGATGCCCCACATCGTTTTCCTGACCGCTTACGACGAGTATGCCGTGCAGGCGTTCGAGCAGCATGCCTTTGACTATCTGCTGAAGCCGGTCAACCAGTCCCGCCTCGACAAGACCCTGGACCGCCTCCGTCGCAACCGCGAGCCACAGAAGATCGGCCAGCTTCCGGGCGCCAACCAACTCCGCCAGATCCCATGTTTCGGACAGCACCACGTCCAGTTGTTGAGGATGGAGGAGGTCGAATATGTGGCTTCCGGTGTCAGCGGCGTCTCCGTGGTCACCACCGACGGCAGCGAACTGCCGACCGAGCTGCCGCTGCATATCCTGCAGGATCGAACGCCTCTGCTGCGTTGCCACCGGCAATATCTCGTGAACATCGACTTCATTGAGAAGATCAATTTTCTGGAGAATGGCCTGGCGGAGATCAGAACGAGACGCGGGCAGCTCATTCCCGTCAGCCGGCGTTTCTTCCCGCAGATCAAGGAGCGGCTTGGGATCCTCTGATCCGGCTGTCCGGAAAACGGGCTTTGCGATGAATGACGGTCAGTTCTGGTTGACGGCCCTACTGATCGGCGGTCAGGTGGCCGACTGTACCGCCGCCGACCGTCTGCTCACCACCGATCTCCTGCACGGCGGCAAGGGATACGACAGCGCCGCTGTTCGCCGGAAGATCGAAGAGGCCGGGGCAGCGCCCAACATTCCCACATCGCCGCGACCGTCGCCTGCTGGCTATAATTCCGGAGCCTAGGCATTGGGATTGCGGCATCGGCTTGCCATGAAGTCCACAAAAGCGCGAACGCGGGCAGGCAGGGGACTTGGACCTCCGAGATAGACGGCGTGGATGTCCTCGCTGGCGCCGGGATGCACATCCTCCAGCACCGGCATCAGCGCACCCGAAGCGATGTCGGCGTCCACCTGGAAGCGCGCCAGTCGCGCGAACCCGACGCCACCCAGGGCGAGAAGGCGCGCGGCATCCCCGTCGCTCGCTCGTGCGACGATGGGCGGCATGTGTTCTTCGATCCCGTCGTCGGTCCGGAAGGGCCAGCCGCCGATGGTCCGCGGGAAGGTCCAGCCGATTCCCTTGTGCCGGGCGAGGTCGCCAGGGTGTCTCGGTGTCCCATGTTGCTCCAGGTAAGCGGGAGAGGCGACCACGACCATGCGGGTGCTCCCCAGCTTGCGGATCATCAAGCTGGAATGGCGCAGCGGCCCAGTCCGGATCGCGACATCGGCCTGCTCCTCCATCAGGTCGACCACGGCATCAGACAGCACGAGGTCAATGGTAATGCCTGGATGGGCGGCCAGGAACTGGGGTACCAGCGGTATCAGGTAGTGCATGCCGAACGGGACGTTGCTGTTGACGCGCAGGTGTCCACGTGGCGTTGCACCGGCCGAGGCTTCCCGCTCGGCCTCCTCCATCTCTCCCAGGATCCGCACTGCGCGGGCATAGAACGCCTGACCTTCCGGCGTCAGGCTGAGTCGGCGCGTCGACCGGTGGATCAGCCGTGTGCCGAGCCGTCTCTCCAGCCGCGTGATGAGCTTGCTGACACCTGATGGAGTGAGGCCGCAAACACGGGCCGCCGCGGTGAACCCACCGAGATCGACGACCCGCGTAAAGACCTCCATTTCGGCCGCCCGGTTTACCTCCATCCGCGTCACAATGATGACCCCACGTCACAGGTCCTGGAACCAGAGGCAGCATAATTCACAGGCATCCCGTCAGCTATATTCTTGGCAGGTGGCCGAAGCGATACGGATGGCGGCGGTATCGACACGCGACGCCTTCGGCGTAACCGTAACGGCCTCGATCAAGGAAGGATAAGACATGGAGTACCGGACACTCGGTGCCTCGGGCCTCAAGGTGCCCGCGCTCAGCTTTGGGACTGGTACCTTCGGCGGCAAGGGTCCGCTGTTCTCGGCTTGGGGGAACAGCGACGTCGATGACGCCCGGCGGCTGATCGACATCTGCCTTGACGTTGGCGTCACGCTTTTCGACACCGCCGACGTCTATTCGGACGGTGGCTCGGAAGAGGTGCTCGCCGCCGCCATCCGCGGGCGGCGCGACAAGGTGCTGATCTCGACCAAGACCGGGTTGCCCATGGGCGACGGGCCGAACGACGCGGGCGTCTCCCGTCACCGGCTGATCGGCGCCGTGGAGGCGGCGCTCCAGCGGCTCGGGACGGACTACGTCGACCTGCTCCAGCTACACGCCTTCGACGCCTTCACCCCGGTGGAGGAGGTCCTGCACACGCTCGACACGCTCATCCGTGCCGGGAAGGTCCGCTATATCGGCGCCTCGAACTTCGCGGGCTGGCAGCTGATGAAGTCGCTCGCCATCGCCGACCACCATGGTTGGCCACGCCATGTCGCGCATCAGGTCTACTATTCGCTGACCGGGCGCGATTACGAATGGGAGTTGATGCCCCTTGGTCTCGACCAGAAGGTCGGCGCGCTTGTCTGGAGCCCGCTCGGTTGGGGTAGGCTGACCGGCAAGATCCGCCGTGGTCAGCCAATCCCTCGGGGTAGCCGCCTCCACGACACCGCACAGTGGGGGCCGCCCGTCGACGAGGAGCGCCTCTACCGCATCGTTGATGCGCTGGATGCGGTGGCGGCCGAGACTGGGCGCAGCGTTCCTCAGGTGGCCATCGCTTGGCTGCTTGCACGGCCGACCGTCTCCTCGGTGATCATCGGCGCCCGCAATGAGGCGCAGCTGCGGGACAACCTGGGTGCCGTTGGCTGGAAGCTCGAACCCGAGCAAGTCACTCGTCTCGACGCGGCCAGCGACGTGATGCCTGCCTACCCTTATTATCCGTACCGCACGCAGGAGGGGTTCGCTCGGCTCAATCCGATGCCAGTCTAAGGTCCTGGAGTGCTCCTGGGGGGCGCCCTCCATCGGAGCGGGAATTGCCAGGCGGCCATGGCTTGCGTCCGAAATGTGCGCGGGGTGCGGCGGGAGACCATGGCCGGGGCAAAGCCCTGCTTCTTGAGTAGCGTGCGCATCAGCTTGCCGGCCGCCGCCGTGTCCCGTCGGCGCTGGATGAGAACCTCCAACACCTTGCCCTCATCATCGACGGCCCGCCACAGGTACAGCAGCCGCCCGCCGATCCGGACCATCATCTCATCCACGTGCCGGCGCGGGCTGGGCTTCGGTCGCAGACGCCGCAAGTTGCGGGCGATGGCTGGCCCAAACTTCAAAACCCGGCGCCGGACCATTTCGTAGCTCACGTCCACACCGCGCTCCGCCAGAAGCTCCCCGACATCGCGGTAGCTCAGCGTGAAGCGTAGAGACAACTGGACGGCGTGCTGAATGACGGCGGGGAGAACTGATGGCGGGCATCATCGAGAAATGGCGCGAAGAAAAGAAAGAACCCTACACCACAGCCTAGCCGTGGCTTCCTCGCTATAATCCGCCGAAGTTTTGTCTGTGAAGTAGTGCCCCGAGCGTTGGTAAGTGAAAACATCGGCCAGAAGTTTGGCCTCCACCGCTTTTGCCTTCCATGCACGCAGTTCTGTATCCGTGAAGCTCGGATCGTTTTCACAGATGTGCAGTTGCACCGGCGTGTCGGCGCAGACGCCCGCCGGCAACGAGGCCAACCCATGAAGCAACAGCACCCCCTGAACGTCCGGCCGGAGCTTCCACATTTCAGCAACGACACCTGCGCCCATCGAGATGCCCATCAGGACCAACCTGTCGGGAGAATCCGCAAGCGCAGTCCAGGCTCTCTCGCGAATGGTCTTCCAACCGATCTTTGCCTTTATGGCGAATCCCTCGTCGAGATCATCGGTTTTCGCGCCATCAAACAGATCCGGAAGAAGCACCTCGTGCCCAGCGTCACGCAACCGTGCCGCAGCCTCCATCTCGACCTCGCGCAGCCCCAGCACCGAATGGAACAAGGCAATGCTTGCCACGGTACGCCTCCTACCGGATGGAAATCACGCATCGTGGGCACCGGGCTTTCTCATCGTGCTTCGTTCGGATGCTCATGCTCGTCGCGCAAAAGGACCGGGTTGGCCGGCGCAGCCATATGGCTCATTCCCATGGAGGTCTTTCGGCTTCGTATCGGGATGCCCGCAAATGCCCCGATGACGCTCCTGTCGCCGCGGCCCCGGGATGGAAAACATTCGAACTCCCGCATTTCTCAGATAGGTTGCGGAAGGCTCTTGCTTCAAGCCCCCCGCCATTCACTACAAGACGGGTCACCGATTGAATCTATGAAGTGGCACGATGCAGGTGACCCAACATGACGTGATCATCGTCGGAGGCGGTCCAACCGGGTTGATGCTGGCCGGCGAATTGGCGCTCGCGGGAGTTGATGTCGCGATAGTCGAGCGGCGCGAGAACCAGGAGCTTGAGGGGTCGCGCGCGAGCGGCCTTCATCCCCGCGCGATCGAACTGCTCGATCAGCGTGGCATAACGGACAAGTTCCTCCCTCAGGGAACGAAGCACCATTCGGTCGCCCTCGCTGGCATCATCCTCGATGCCAGCGATCGGGCGACCCGCCACAGCTACACGCTCGGACTCTGGCAGGAGAAGATCGAGCGCGGGCTGGCCGACTGGGTCTGCGAATTGCGGGTGCCGTTCTATCGCGGGTGCGAAATGGCGACCTTCACCGACGGCGAACAAGGCGTGGACCTCCAACTGACGGACGGACGAAGGTTCCGCTGCAGCTATCTGGTCGGCTGCGACGGCGGCCGCAGCCTTGTCCGCAAGACGGCGGGCATCCGCTTTCCGGGAACCGAGGCGCGGGCGAGCCACCTTATTTTCGAGGCCGACATGGAGGATCAACCGCCGCTCGGCATCCGGTATGGGGAGCACGGCCTGTACGCCCTCGGACGGCTCGACGAGGGGCCGCGCGTGCGCGGCATAGTGACAGAGCAGCGGCTGGAGCGGGGGGGAAGCCCCGGCGAGGAGGATCTCAGGGCGGCGCTCACAGCCACCTACGGATCGGATCTGGGCATCCATCGGATCACCTGGATGTCGCGCTTCACGGATGCGGCGCGGCAGGCGGAGGCCTATCGGAAGGGCCGCGTCCTGCTCGCGGGAGATGCCGCGCACGTTCATTCTCCCGTTGGTGGGCAGGGGCTGAACGTCGGGCTGCAGGACGCCGCGAACCTCGGATGGAAACTGGCCCAGGTGGTGAAGGGCATCTCGCCGGAAAGCCTGCTCGATACCTACCATGCGGAGCGGCACCCGGTCGGAGCGGCGCTGCTCGAGCTCACTCTGGCGCTGACCGCACTCAACCGCGGTGACGAACGCACAACGGCGCTCCGGGCGTTCGTGGCGAAGGCGATGCAGATGGACGAGCCGAGGAGGTGGTATTCCGCCATGGTGTCCGGCCTCGACATCCGCTATGGCCCGGAAGGGGGGCACCCTCTGCTCGGCCGTCGCATGCCGGATCTGGACATCGTCACCGCCGAGGGGCCGACGCGGGTCTTCGCGCTCCTGCATGATGCGCGGCCGGTGCTGCTCGACTTCGGGAAAACTGGCTTCCCGGCCATCGACGCGTGGAAGGAGCGCGTCAAACTGGTCGATGCGGAATTTGAGGGGGTGTGCGAGCTTCCCGTCATTGGCATGGTCCGGACTCCGACCGCCCTCCTGATCCGACCGGATGGACATGTGGCATGGGTCGGAGAAGGAAGCACCGAAGGCCTCCTGACGGCCCTTGGCGACTGGTTCGGCAATTAGAATGGATTGCGTGAATTCGGCTTCGATCTGAAGCGTGAAGCCGATCGCCAGACGAAGGGATGGAGCGTCGTGGACTTGGAACCAGGGTCTTTTTGGTGCTTGTCGAAGCGCCGGAAAAACCCTGCGCTTCCGGTCTTTCGTGCAATCGGTTTACGCGGTCCCGCTTGATCCGGCTACACTCTGGACGCACGAAATCCCAAGGGGCGCACGGCATCCATCCGCCGTGCCTGGCCAAAAAAGCCGTGAGAGACATCCCTGGACGTCGGGCGCATCCGCCGCCATCCGGCGGTCGAGGTTGAGCAAACATTTTCCAGCGAAGATGGGCAGGCGCGCTCTATCCGCTTGACACCATACCGACCAGTCGGCACAAACCAACCAGTGGGTATAGTGAGTGGGTGATCGACATGCAGCCGGATTCAAAGGCCAGACTTCTCGACGCGGCGCTGAAGGTCGTGCGCACCAAGGGCTATACGGCGACGCGGATCGAGGATCTCTGCGCCGAGGCCGGCGTCACCAAGGGAAGCTTCTTCCATCACTTCAAGAGCAAGGACGACCTGATGCTTGCGGCTGTCGCCCATTGGGATGCGGTGACCGGCGGCCTGTTCGCACGGGCGCCCTACCATGATCTCGCAGACCCGCTGGACCGGCTGCTCGCTTACCTGGAGTTCCGCAAAGAGTTGCTTGCCGGAGACCTTCCCGATTTCACCTGTTTCGCCGGCATGATTACCCAAGAAGCCTATGAGACCCGTCCCGAGATCGTGGCCGCATGCGCCCGCAATATCGCCGGCCATGCGCAGACACTTGAGACCGACATCCGCGAAGCCATGCGGAAATATGGTGTGAACGCCGATTGGAGTGCCGAAAGCCTCGCACTTCACACCCAGGCCGTTCTCCAGGGCGCCTTCGTCCTCGCCAAGGCCAAGGGCGGTGCGTCCATCGCCGCCGACAGCATCGACCATCTCCATCGCTACCTGACGCTGCTGTTCCGCTCGGACAGCGGCAAAAGCTCCAACCCCGCAACGAAGGTGAACTGACATGCCCAACACTGTCCGCCTGCATCGCGTCGTCAATGCCAAGCCGGAGAAAGTCTACCGGGCAATCGTGGAGCCGGACGCCATTGCCAGCTGGCTGCCGCCCCACGGCTTCACTTGCACGGTACATGAACTGAATGCCGTGGTCGGCGGCAGGCACAGGATGTCGTTCCGCAATTTCACCACGGGCCACAGCCACTCGTTCGGGGGCGAATATCTTGAGCTCGTCCCCAACGAGCGGCTCGTCTACACGGACAGGTTCGATGACCCCAACCTGCCGGGCGAGATGAAAGTGACCGTGACCTTGAGGGCCGTGTCGGTCGGCACGGACATGACGATCGAGCAGGCGGGCGTGCCGGACGCGATCCCGTTGGAGGCCTGCTATCTCGGCTGGCAGGAAAGCCTGCGGAAATTCGCAAAGCTGGTCGAACCAGAAATCAACATGTAGGGCGGCACCGATCGCCGCACGCAAGCGTGGAAGCAACCAAGCCAGTAGGAGCGCCGGATATGACCGATCTCGTAACCTGTCTGTGGTTCGACCATGGCCAAGCCGCCGAAGCGGCCAGGTTCTACGCCGACACTTTTCCCGACAGCCATGTCGACCGTGTGAACAGGGCGCCCGGCAATTTCCCCGGTGGGCACGAAGGCGCCGAATTGACCGTCGAATTCACGGTGCTCGGCCGGCGGCTCGTGGGTCTGAACGGTGGACCGAATTTCACGGCGAATGAAGCGGTCAGCTTCATGGTCGTTACCGAAAGCCAGGAAGAAACCGATCGCTATTGGAATGCGATCGTCACCAGCGGCGGCACTGAGAGCGCTTGCGGTTGGTGCAAGGACCGGTGGGGATTCTCCTGGCAGATCACGCCGAGGCGGCTGCTCGAGTTGACGACGGGTTCCGACGGCGTTGCGGCGAAACGCGCCTTCGACGCCATGATGACGATGCGCAAAATTGACATCGCTGCGCTTGAGGCGGCCGTCCGCGCCGGATCGCAGGCTTGAAACGTCCAGCCGGGAATGGAGCCGTGGAATGACCATCACGATCACCGCGTTCGAGCGGTCACCCGACGGCGGCAGGGGCTTGGCGCGCGACACGCGCGTCCGCTGGGCACTTGAAGAGGTGGGCCAACCCTATGAGGTTCGCCTTGTTTCCTTTGCTGCGATGAAGGAACCCGCGCATCTGGCGCTTCATCCTTTCGGGCAGATTCCAACCTTCGAGGATGGTGACTTCGCCCTGTTCGAGACGGGTGCGATCGTCTTCCATATCGCGGAACGCCATGCAGGCCTGTTACCCGGTGATGCACAGGCGCGGGCGCGTGTACTCATGTGGATGTTTGCCGCGCTCAACACGGTCGAGCCGCCGATCCTCGATCTGGTAACCACCAAGGTTCTGGAAAGCGATAAGCCCTGGAGCAAGGAGAGGCTCCCGCTGGTTGAGGAGCGGATTCGTGTCCGGCTGCAGCAACTGTCGGCCCGCCTAGGCGATGCCGAGTGGCTCGACGGTGCATTCAGCGCGGGTGATCTGTTGATGGTGTCGGTGCTGCTGAGGCTGAAAGCGTCGGGTCTGCTCGGCGAGCATCCGAACCTTTCGGCCTATGTTGCCCGCGGTGAAGCCCGCCCCGCCTACAAGCGTGCTTTCGACGCCCAATTGGCAGTGTTCACCGCAAGCCAGTGACGGGCCGGATATTTGACGATCGGGTGCACCGGTCACCCCGTACGCGTCCGATGCCTTCCGACAGCGGGTGTGGGACCTCGGCGCTCGTCGCGCTCAATCCGCCCCCAGCAGTTCGTCCCGACGCCCGCAGCCTGCCTTCGCCTAGACCGAAGGCAGGCTGCGGCAAATCCACATTGTGACGATCCGCCGCGTCGATCAAGCTGATCCCAGACGACGAGGCGGACGGAAGGGGAGGACGGAGCATGGCCCTGCTGGATCGCGACAACCGTGGTCCTGACGACAAGGACGGATTTCTGGCCGGGGTGGACCGCCGGCTGCTGGTGGTGGCGCTGGTGCTGGCGCTGCTGACGGTGCTGGCCGTGCTGGACCACCATCGGCCGACGCCGGGATCGGCGCCGCCGGTGGAGTGGCGGCTGCCCACCGTGGAGCTGCCGCGCACGGTGCCGATGGTGACGGCGCCCAGCCCGCGGCGGGACGAGTTGCTGGGTGCGGACTGAGCGGGTCAGCCGGTCGGCAGACTGTCGCTTCCCTCGCCCAGCGGACGTTCCATCAGCACGCCATCCAGCCAGCGGCCGAACTTGAAGCCCACCGCCGGCAGGATGCCGACAGGACGGAAGCCGCAGGCGCTGTGCAGGCCGATCGAGCCGTGGTTGGCGCTGTCGCCGATCGCCGCGATCATCCGGCGGTAGCCCGCCGCCTCGCACATCTCCAGCAGCGGGGCCATCAGCGCTCGGCCGATGCCGCGCCGGCCCATGTCCTCGGCGACATAGACGGAGTTCTCCAGCGTGAAGCGGTAGGCGCTGCGCGTGCGGTACGGCCCGGCATAGGCGTAGCCGGCCAGCCGTCCCTCGCACTCCGCCACCAGATAGGGCAGGCCGCGGGCCAGGATGTCGGCTTGGCGGCGAGCCATCTCCGCCTCGTCCGGCGGAACCTCTTCGAAGGAAGCGGTGCCGTACAGGACATGGTGGGCGTAGAGGGCGGTGATGGCGGGAATGTCGGCGTCGGCGGACGCCCGCACCGTGATGGCAGGCATGATGAGTCAGCTCCGTTGAGGACGGTCGGCGGGAAGAAGAAGGGCGCAGACGGTCGCCAACCCGCCGCCGACGCCGAGAAGCGCGAATCCCCAGCCCCAGCCGGAGCCACCGGTGCCGCCCGCATGGTCGAGCACCAGACCGACCGCCAGCGGTGCCGCACCGCCGGCGCCGAAGCCGAGGATGGAGCGCACGGCGAGCGCCGCCCCCAGGCTGCCCGGCTCGACCGATTCCGTCATCGCCGTGGACAGCACCGGCGAATCGCCCAGCGCGGAAAAGCCGTAAAGCGCCGCCACCGCCAGCACCAGCGCCAGCGGCATCCCGTCCATCCAGCCGATGGTGAAGGAGCAGGCGGCGCCCAGCACCCCCATCGCCACCAGCACCGCTCGCCGGCCCAGCCGGTCGGAGGCACGCCCCATCAGCAGCGAGGACAGGAAGCCCGAGATGTGGATGGCCCCGGCGATCCACAAGCCACGTATCCCGGCACCGCCGGACCCGGCGAGGCAGGCGGTGAGGAAGGCAGGCAGCCACGCCCACATGCCCAGCAGTTCCCAGCAATGGGTGGTGTAGCCCACGGTCAGCAGGAGGGAGCGGCGGTCGGCCAGGAAGCGGAAGGCGCCGCGCAGCCGCCGCGTTCCGCCGCCCGCCACCAGATTGGCCCGGCCGCGCAGCCCCGGCGTGCCAAGCAGCGCCGCCAACAGCGGCCCCAGCCCGCAGGCGATGAAGGCGGCCTCGTAGCCGAAGCGCTCCGACAGGCCGGCGGCAAGCGCGATGGAGCCGAAATAGCCGAGCGACCCCGCCGCCAGTAGCCAGCCCACCGCCGCGCCGCGCCGCGCCGCCGGCACCCCCTGCGCCACCAGCATGATGGAGGGGGCGTAGGTGCCGCCCTGGGTCAATCCCACCAGCGCGAACAGCAGCAGCCCGCTTTCCGCCGAGCGGGCGAAGACGGCGAAGGCGAGCCCGGTCAGCGCCGTCGCCCAACTGGCCCACAGGAAGACGCGCTTGGCGCCCAGACTGTCGGCGAACCAGGAGGACCCGACCAGCGACAGGGCGTAACCGACGTTGAAGGCGGTCTGGATCGACCCGGCCTCGCCCGCCGACATGCCCCAGGCCTGCATCGCCGGCCCGAGCGCGCCGGCATAGACCATGAAGGACAGCGAGGTGGCGAAGCGGCTGGCGCACAGCAGCACGAGCCAGATCGGGCGGGGGGCTGGGTGGTCGGCAGGAGCGGGGATGGCGGCGGTCGTCATGGCCACACCGTCGCGGAGGGCGGATAAAAAGGCAAATTTATTGATTTGATCGGAATCATAAGGAAAGCTGTGGGTATGCGCGGCCTGAACCTCGACCAACTCATCACCTTCGCCACCGTCGTCGAGCATGGCGGCTTCACCGAGGCGGCCGGCCGGCTCGGCCTGACCCAGCCGGCGGTCAGCATGCAGATCCGCAATCTGGAGGAGCGCTTCGGCGTGCGGCTGGTCGAGCGGGTGGGCAAGCGGGCCTTGCCGACGGCGGCCGGCCGCGACCTGCTGCCCTTCATTCGTCGGCTGCGCGAGGAGATGGAGGCGGCGGCCGTCGCCATGGGCCGCCACCGCGCCGGGCAGGTCGGGCGCGTGCGCATCGGCACCGGCGCCACCGCCTGCATCTACCGCCTGCCGCCGATCCTGACGGCGCTGCGCAGCGCCCATCCGGGGCTGGAGATCATCGTCGTCACCGGCAACACGCCCGACATTCTGGACGCGGTGGAGGGCGGCTCGCTCGATCTGGCGCTGGTCACGCTGCCGGCCGGCCGTCCCGGCCTGTCCATCGAACCGGTCTGTGCCGAGGAACTGGTCTGCGTCGGTCCCAGAGGAGGTCCCAGCGACGGCGCCCGGTCCCCGGCGGCGGGAGTTGCCCCGGCGGCGCTGGCCGACCAGACGCTGATCCTGTACGAGCGCGGCGGGACCATGCGCGCGGTGATCGACGGCTGGTTCATGGCCGGCGGCATCCAGCCGCGCCCGGCGATGGAACTGGGCAATGTGGAGGCGATCAAGAACCTCGTCGCTGCCGGGCTGGGCCGGTCGATCCTGCCGTCGGTCACCGTCGAAAGTCCGCAGGATTGCGACCGCTTCGCAGTTCAGCCACTGATGCCGCCATTGATCCGCAAGTTAGGGTTGGTATTGCGGCGTGACAAAGTACTCGACGCGGGCGTACGGGCGATGGTGAAGGCAATCACCGATGTGCGGTAACAACATCAATAAAATTTCTTACACTTATGATCAGGTGGAATATTGCTTTTGGAAGGTTTACAGCGGCTTTAGTCATTGCGCACTCTCGGTTTCTGAGACTTTCGTTTTTCTTGGGCGCCTATGACCAAGCAGCAGTCCGTCCCGAACGAGTCCGTCGGCAACCGAATGGAAGGCGGGCGGGGCGGGCATGCCCAACCGGGTTCTGGACCAGACGCAAAACTACTGGCGCGGTTGGAGGAACTGGAGCGGGAGAACGCCCGGCTGCAGACCGCGCTGTCCACCGCCTGCAGCGGCTGCGACGACCTGCTGACGGTCAGCGCGCTGAACGAGGATCTGCGCACCGCCTTCAACGCGCTGGAACACAGCCGCGCCGCCCATGCCGACAGCGAAAGGCGGCTGCGCGCGATCCTGGACAGCGCCACCGGCCACGCCATTCTGACCCTGTCGCCGAACGGCCGGGTGACCAGTTGGAATCCCGGTGCCGCCCGCATCCTGGGCTGGACGGAGGAAGAGGCGCGGGGCCAGCCGGTCGATATCCTGTTTGCGCCGGAGGAAGCTGCCGCGGGCGTGGCCGACGCGCTGCGGGTGCGGGCGCTGGCCGAGGGCCGCATCCAGGAGGAGCGTGCCTTTCGCCACCGGGACGGCTCCGCCGTCTGGGGTGCGCTGACCATCCTGCCGCTCCAGGGCGACGAGGACGGCTTCCTGTGGATCCTGCATGACCGCTCCGACGAGCGGCGGATGGAGGAGGCCATCGCCGACGCCCGCCGGCGCGCCACCGACATCCTCGACAGCATCGACGAGGCGCTGGTGGCGCTGGACGGCGACTATCGCGTCATCTACCAGAACCGCCGCGCCGAACAGCTCGTCCGCCAGTCGCTGTCGATGATGCGCGGCCGCCGTCTGTGGGAGGTGTGGCCGCAGTTCGCCGGGTCGGACTTGGAGGCGCTGTGCCGCAGGACGATGACGGAGCGCCAGCCGACCAGCATCGAAAAGCGTTTCGACGGCGAAGGCACAACCATGTGGCTGGAAATCCGTTTCCTGCCGACGGCGGAAGGGGTGGGCTGCTTCTTCCGCGACATCACCATGCGCAAGCGGGCGGAGGAGGAGGCCCGCGCCTCTCACGAGCGGGCGGTGACAATCCTGGAGAGCATCAGCGACGCCTTCTATGCCGTCGATCATGACTGGCGCTTCACCTACATCAATCGCAAGGCCGAACAGCTCTGGGGCCGGTCGCGCGAAGCGATGCTGGGCCGCCGCCTGTGGGAAGTCTTCCCCAAGGCGTTGGGAAGCGAGTCGCTGGAGGCGCAGAAGCAGGCGGCGCGCGAAGGGCGGGAGATGACCGTGGAGGTGCTGTCCCCCGTGCTGAACTACTGGGTGGAGGTCAACATCTATCCCAGCGCGGACGGCCTCTCCGTCTATTTCCGTGACATCACCGCCCGCCGGCAGGCGCAGCAGTCTCTGCTGCAGGCGAAGGAGTCGGCGGAGGCGGCCGACCTCGCCAAGGGCAAGTTCCTGGCCGCCGCCAGCCACGACCTGCGCCAGCCGCTGCAGGCGCTGCTGCTGTTCGTCGACGTGCTGAAGCCGCATGTCCGGGGCAGCCAGGGCGCCAACGCGCTGATGCATCTGGGACGCGGGCTGGACGCGCTGAAGGAGCTGCTGGACAGCCTGCTCGACATGTCGCGGCTCGATGCCGGCGTGGTCCAGCCGAACATCGAGAATGTGTCGGTCGCCCCGCTGTTCGAGCACATCGCCGCGTCGTACCGGCCGGTGGCGGCGGCGAAGGGGCTGGAACTGCATATGCTCGCCTGCAACGCCGCCGCCCGCACCGACCGCACGCTGCTGACCCGGATGGTGCGCAATCTGGTGGAGAACGCCCTGCGCTACACCGAGAGCGGGCGGATCGACATCGAATGCCGCCGGGCTGGCGGGCGGCTGCTGATCGAGGTGCGCGACACCGGCATCGGCATCCCGCCCGACCATCTGGAAAGCATCTGGGAGGAGTTCCACCAGGTGGGCAACCCGGAACGCGACCGCAACCGCGGCCTGGGGCTGGGGCTGGCCATCGTGCGGCGGCTGTCGCAGCTGTTGAACCATCCGGTGGACGTCCAGTCCAAGCCGGGGCAGGGGACCAGCTTCGTCATCGCCCTGCCGCTCGGCCGCAGCATCGAGGCGCCGGCGACCGCGGCGGAGGCGGCGACGGCCGGGCGCGGCCGCTTCGCCGTGGTGGTCGACGACGACGCCATCGTGCTCTTGGGGCTGGAGACGATCTTCCGCGAATGGGGGTACGAGGTGCTGGTCGCCGGCTCCGCCCAGAAGGCGGTGGAGGGGCTGAGCCGGATGGGCCGGCGCCCCGACCTGATCCTCGCCGACTACCGCCTGCGCGAAGGACAGTTCGGGACCGACGCGGTCGCCCGCATCCGCGCGCTGTACGACGATCCCGGCAGCGCGACGATCCCCGGCCTGATCCTGACCGGCGAGACCGGTCCCGACTGCGAACGCGACGCCGCCGCCCATGGGTTGGGCATCATCCACAAGCCGGTAACCCCGCGCCAGCTGAGCCACGCGCTGGGCGAGCTGCTGGGAGGGCCGTGACGGTCCGGCCGCCGTCCCGCTCCGGGCACCGCCGCCGTCACGCCGGCTTCGTCAGGAAGGCGGTCAGTTCCTTCTCGGCCGCCGTCACATGGTCGATCACGATGGCACAGGCCGCATCGGCATCGCCGTCCCGGCAGGCGGCGAGCAGCGCATAGTGGTCGTCCTGGGAGCGTGACTGGTAGCCAAGGGCCACGAACTGGAAGCGCAGATAGCGGTCTGCGGCTGCCAGATGCTGTTCCACCAGCGCCAGAAGGCGTGGCCGGCCGGCGCGGGCGTAAAGCGTCATGTGGAAACGGCGGTTCAGCTCTCCCATCCGGCCCGGATCGGCCTCGCCGTCCATCTCCGCCAGCAGATCGGCCGCCAGGGTCAGATCCTCCGCCGTCAGCCTGGGCAGCGACAGGCGCAGCGCCGCCGGTTCCAGGGCGATGCGGATCGTGCCGATGTCGGCCGAATCCTCCGCGGAGATCGCCGCGACCACGGCACCCCGGTGGGGGTGGAACTCCACCAGAGCACGCGCCTCCAGCTGGCGCAGCGCCTCGCGCACCGGCATGCGGCTGACGCCGAAGGCGGTGGCCAGATCCTCCTGCCGCAACGGGGCGCCGGCTGGCAGAACGCCGGCCAGGATCGCCTCGCGCATCGCCGCCTCGACGAATTCGGTCGCCGTGCGGAAGCGCGGACGGTTGCGGGCGATCACCGCGGTCAGGTCGGGGAAGGCGGTGTCCGGATTGGGGGGCGTGGCGGGGGGCATGGCGGGAGCCGGCCTTTCGGGGTGGAGCGGCGGAGTGAGATTCCGAGAATCCGCTTGCACGGATATTGGATCCAATCTAACGATCTTTATGCCGCCTGTCATCCATTGGAAAGGACCGGGCATGTCCGGCTCGCCCCCCAATCCACGCTCTCCGGCTCCGCAGTCGCTGACGTCGCCGGTTCGAGCCGCGTCTCCCTTGCGCCCGGCATGGTCTAGGCTCTCGGTTTCGGCGCTCGTCACCGGGCTGGTGGTGGCGTTGGTCGGCTATGCCGGGTCGGTAGCGGTGGTGATCCAGGGGCTGGCGGCGGCGGGAGCGGGCACGGCGCAGATCGCCTCCGGCCTCGTCGCGGTTGGATTCTCCATGGGGTTGTCGGCGGTCTGGCTGTCCTGGCGGCAGCGCCAGCCGATCAGCATCGCCTGGACCACGCCGGGCATGGCGATGCTGGCGGCGACGGGTCCGGTGGCGGGGGGCTTTCCCGCGGTGGTCGGCGCCTTCCTGGTGGCGGCGGTGCTGATCGTGGCGGCGGGGCTGTGGAGGCCGCTCGGCCGCTGGATCGCCGCGATCCCGAAGCCGCTGACCAACGCCATGCTTGCCGGTCTGCTGCTGAAGCTGTGCCTTGCCCCCTTCCTGGCGATGGGGCAGGCGCCGGGGCTTGGGCTGCTGGTTCTGGCGACCTGGGCGCTGGTGGGGCGAATCGCCCGGATCTATGCCGTGCCGGCGGCGGTCGCCGTGGCGCTGGCGGCGATGGCGCTGGACCCGCCGCTGTCGGGCGCGCTGCCGTCCGATCCCTGGCCGTCGCTGGCGCCGGTGATGCCGGTCTTCACATGGGAGGCGCTGGTCGGTCTGGCGCTGCCGCTGTTCGTCGTCACCATGGCGTCGCAGAACATTCCCGGTCTGGCGGTGCTGGCGAGCTTCGGCTATGCGCCGCGCGTGCCGCCGACCTTCCTGGCCACCGGCCTCGCCTCCGCGCTCACCGCGCCGTTCGGGGCGCCGACCGTCAATCTGGCGGCGATCACCGCGGCCATGTGCGCCGGCCCCGATGCCGGCCCGCAGCCGGAGCGGCGCTGGCAGGCCGCCGTCGCCGGCGGTGTCGGCTATATGCTGTTGACGGCGCTGGCGGCGACTGCGGCGACGCTGGTCACCCGGTCACCGCCGATCCTGATCGAGGCGGTGGCCGGGCTGGCGCTGATCGGCCCCTGCGGCGGCTCGCTGCTGGCGGCGGTGCAGGCCGAGGAGGACCGGATTCCCGCCCTGGTCACGCTGCTGACCACCGCGTCGGGGCTGTCCTTCCTCGGGATCGGTTCGGCCTTCTGGGGCCTGCTGTTCGGCGGGGCGATGCATCTGCTGCACCGGCGGCGCCCCGCCTGACGCTGAAAAGCCTCAGCCCTGCTCGATCAGGTCGGCGCAGGCGTCCACCGCGGCGGCGGCGTAGGGACGGATGCGCGGCGGGATCTGCGACGGGTTGATGCCCGGCCCGAGGATGCCGACGCCGACCGGCTTCATGAACTGGAGCTGCAGGTCGATCAGGCTGGAGATCACGGCATGGCCCATGACGTTGCCGTGCTCGGTCTCGCCCCGCTCGATGATGCCCAGCGCCACGGCGCCGGCGACGTCGTCGCGCATCAGCAGGCGCTTGATCGCCAGCGGCTTTTCCATCGAGCCGGGAACCCAGACCTCGGCGACGATGCCGAGGCCGCGGCGGGCGGCGACGGTGCGCGCCTCGTCCAGCATCTCTTCCACCTCTTTGCGGTGGAACCGTCCGAGCACGATGCCGATGTTGCTCACCCTCTGCGTCTCCCATGTTCGCGGTGTAACCTTCGCCCAAACTGTCGCGTCGCCGCGCAAAGCGCAAGGGGCGTCCGCGCAAAGCGCCAGAGCAGTCGCGCGGTGCTGACGGCAGTGCGGCCGGTACGGAGATTTCCCGTCGGCTTTATAAAGTTGCGCGGGTAATTCCCGCCCCGCCGCGGCGACGGTCAAGCTGTCGCGGAGGTAGCCCCAAGGAAAACCCTGATGGACAGGCTCGGTCACCCTATGCCTACTGTTGTCGACTGCGACAGGCCGTCGCACTGCGCTACAATTCAGCACAAATTGGTCGCCGCCGCTTTTCTTACGACCATGTAATGATGAGGGCGTGGCGGTTGCGACGGACCTGGGGGGCTGGGACGTCGCCGGCGCAAGTGAACGACCAAGCGAATCCGGAACGGCAATCATGTTGAAAGGTGCGATCGAATACGCGCCGTCGACCTTCGAGGAGCGGGGGGCCGCGGTGGCCTTCACCACGCCGCTGCTGTCCCAGACCCGCGTGCGCCGGGGCGAACGGTCGAAGCTGGAGGTGCTGATCCCCAGCCTGTCGCAGGGCATGGGCATCTATGTCGTCGCCTGGAAGGCGGTGCCGGAGATGGTGTCGATGACCATGCACGACCGCTATCTGCACGACCTGATCGTGAAGGAGGATGCC
Organism: uncultured Azospirillum sp.; assembly: GCA_965650625.1. GTDB lineage: Bacteria > Pseudomonadota > Alphaproteobacteria > Azospirillales > Azospirillaceae > Azospirillum. Next base: position 29,856 of record CBFGPE010000071.1, read on the forward strand.
TGCTCCCCGCATGAGATCCGCCGGGCGACGCTGAAGGCGGCGCGGCGCGGGCTTGCCGGGCCGCAGGCGGCGCAGGCCGCCCGCCGCGCCCTGGAGGAGGACGAGGAGCAGAGCACGCTGACCCACTACCTGCTGATCCTGGCGATCCTGAAGGCGGTGGGTCTGGAATCGCCGGAGATGCTGAAGGCTGGCATCGACACCGACGAGGGGCAGCGGGTGACCCGGCAGCTGATGACCCGCGCGGCGGAAAGCCTGAAGATGGACGCCACGCTGCTCTATGCCCGCTTGGCCGACATTGCCGCGGTCACCGCGCCGGTTGGGCTGGCGCGCTCGCCCAGGCCGGGGCGGCTGACGCGCGGGCTGAACGACCTGAAGGCCTTCCGCGACAGCATGACCAGTTGGGCGCGCGACGTGCCGAGCGACGCCGCCCCGGTGGCGCAGTTCTGCGCCGAGGTGGCGCAGCACACCATCGCCATCGGCGACAAGGTTCTGGGCGACTTCCACCGGCGGATCGAGGCCATCGGGCCGCTGATGCGCGACTGGGACAGCGAGATCCTGCGCGTACGTGCCCAGGCCGGCCGCATGGCGTGGCTGCTCGACGGCTGGAGCCACATCACCGGGGCGTGGGAGGTGGCGCAGGCCGAGGACCACCACCAGCAGGCGGCGACCGTCAACGACCTGTTCCGCATCCTGCCGCTGCTGCCGCGCAAGGAGTCGAGCCGCGACTTCGCCGAGGATGCCAAGCAGGTCAAGGTGGCGCACCGCCGCTCCGTCCGCATGCTGGAGGACTGGCGCACCGGCCAGATGGACATCGACGCCATCCGCCGGATCGAGGCGGTGAAAGCACGCGTGCCATGACGGGCGGGTCGGGGGAAAAGGGGCAGGCGGACCGCCTGCCGGGGCTGGAGACCCAGCTGTTCGACATCCCCGAGGACAAGTTCATCGAGGTGGTCCGGCTGCTGGAGCGGGTGCGCGACCATCCCGACGTGCGCCAGACCTTCGCCGCCATCCGTCCGCGGCTGGTCCAGGTGCGTCCCGAGCGCCGCCCGACGCTGAAGCGCGTGCTGTGCATGCCGTTCGAGGACGTGCTGGAAAGCTTCAGCGGAGTCGACGTGCCGCTGGGCCGCATCGAGCGGCGGGTGATCGACCCGGTGTGGACGCTGGTGACGGAGTGCGGCGACAGCGCCCTGATCGACCAGCTCGACCGGCAGGTGCAGGAGACGGCGCCCGGCAATCTCAACACGCTGCGCAACATCGGACGCCGGCTGTGGCCGATGGCCGCCCAGGCGATCCGCAGCGCGGTGGAGCAGGACGGGGCCCGGCACGCGCTGTGGCGCGTGCTGCATGGCGATGAGGACTTGCAGCGGCAGGTGCTGGACGTCGCCGCCTTCCTGGAGATCGGGCTGATGGTGGAATCGCTGAAGGACGCGCTGGCCCCGAAGCCGCTGCCGGCGTTCGAGGACGAGCATGTCGGCGTCATCGAGCAGGCAGTCCAGGCGGTGGCACGGCAGTCCACCGGGCTGGTCTATTACCTGCTGCTGGTCGCCGCCTCGCGCATCGCCAACCCGGCCGACCTGCTGACGGTGCTGAACGATCTGGATTTCGGCAAGGCGCGGCGCGAGCAGCCGGTGATCTTCGCCCAGTTGAGCGGGCTGGTGGTCACCAATCTGGAGGAGCGGTCGGCCCGGCTGGACGGCAACGGCTACAGCGCCGGACCGGGCGTGGCCGCCGCCGCCATCGCGCCGGAGGAGGCCATCGCCATCGCCGAGCGGCTGGTCGCCAGCGTCAACACCACCACTGCCGTCATGGATTTCCTGGCCGAGCCGGTCTATCGCGAGCGGCTGGAGGCGGTGAAGGCGGCGGTGCGAACGATGGTGACCGGCACCGTGCTCGACACCGCGTCCGGCGGCATCCTGACCGCCGTCGCGGCCCCGGCCGGGAATGGCCGCCCCGCCGCGGTGGACGAGGACGCCCAGGCGGCGGCCGAGGACCACGCCCGCGCGCTGCGCCGCTGCGAGGGGCTGGCCGATGCGCTGGGCCTGCACGAGCCGCTGAAGACCGCGATGGTGTCGATGGAAAAGGGGCTGATGGCGCGGGCACAGGCCCTGCTGGCGCAGTATCCCAAGGCGGCTGGCGACCCGGACGATGCGGAAACGGCGGAGATTAGCCTGTTCTACGCCCTGCGCCTGCTGGAGCTGGTCGCCGGCCCCGCCAAGGCCGACCAGCTCCGCACCGCCATCATGGCCGCGACCGGCGAGTTCGCGGAGGAGTAGGGGGTAGGCGGAGAGCGTTTCCCTCTCCCGCCCCGGGAGAGGGCGCCTCCTTACGACGCCGCCGGCAGGGCGCCCCGCGCTTCATCCTCGTCGGCGTAGCGGCGGGCCAGGATGGCGCCGACCATCAGCTGGATCTGGTGGAACACCATCACCGGCAGCAGCACCAGGCCGGCGGTGGCCGGGGCGAACAGCACGCCGGCCATCGGCACGCCGCTGACCAGCGACTTCTTCGAGCCGCAGAAGACGATCACCGCCTCGTCGGCGCGGGAGAAGCCCAGTCGGCGGCTGAGCAGCGTCGTGCCGATCAGGAAGGCCGCCAGGATGGCGCCGTCGATCAGTACCACCATACCCAGCGCGGCCGGCGGCACCTGATGCCACAGCCCGTTCACCACCGCCTCGCTGAAGGCGAGATAGACGACCAGCAGGATCGAGCTGCGGTCGGTGAAGCGCAGCATCGTCTTGTGCCGCGCCGCCCAGGCGCCGACCCAGTGCCGCAGAAGCTGACCGGCGACGAAGGGCAGCAGGAGCTGCGCCGCGATGGTCTGCAGCGTGTCGAGCGACAGCGCGCTCCCCTGCACCTTCAGGAACAGCGCCACCAGCAGCGGCGTCATCAGGATGCCGGAGATGTTGGACAGGGTGGAGCTGCACACCGCCGCCGCGACGTTGCCCCGCGCCATCGAGGTGAAGGCGATGGAGGACTGGACCGTGGAGGGCAGCAGGCAGAGGAACTGCACCCCGATCGCCAGGGCCGGCGGCAGCAGGCTGTGCGGCAGCGTTTCCACCACCGCCCAGCCGATCAGCGGGAAGGCGACGAAGGTCAGGCCGAAGATCAGCAGATGCAGGCGCCAATGCGCCATGCCCGCCACCACCTCTTCCCGCGGCAGCCGGGCGCCGTGCAGGAAGAACAGCAGCGCGATGGCCGCCTCCGCCAGCCAATGCACCCCCTGGGCGATCTGCCCGTGCACCGGCAGTACGGTCGCCAGACCAACGGTCGCCACCAGGGCCATGGTGAAGCCGTCCAGGTTCGGGCGAGGCACGCGAATCATTGGTTGGTCCCCCAAATCGTTGGTACTGGCCGGACATAACGCCTTGGCTTCTCTTATAACGACCTTCGCCGGGCTGGAATACAGTATTCAACATGCATGGCAGCCTTGAAAAGATTGGGGAAAATCGGCGGAGACCTTGATTCTTCCGCGATGTGGAAAGTCGTGGTGGAGGTGCGGCGCGGCCAGTCTCCTGAAGCTCAACGGGTTTTCGGCCGTCTCAGCTACCCCCTTGCCACCTGCCTCGCCATACGGTAACGTATGGTCAAAGAACGGATGATTTCCCAGGGGAGCGATACGTCCATGCTGTCCAACCAGTACCCCAGCCTGAATTTCGACCTCGGCGAGTCGGCCGACATGCTGCGCGATTCGGTGCGGAGCTTCGCCGCCAACGAGATCGCCCCCCGCGCCGCCGAGATCGACCACACCAACGAGTTCCCCAACGAGCTGTGGCGCAAGATGGGCGACCTCGGCATCCTCGGCGTGACGGTCGAGGAGGAGTATGGCGGCGCCGGCATGGGCTATCTGGAGCATGTCGTGGCGATGGAGGAGGTGTCCCGCGCCTCGGCCTCCGTGGGGCTCAGCTACGGTGCCCATTCGAACCTGTGCGTCAACCAGATCCGCAAGAACGGCACCGAGGAGCAGAAGCGCCGCTATCTGCCCAAGCTGATCTCCGGCGAGCATATCGGCGCGCTGGCGATGTCGGAGCCGAACGCCGGGTCGGACGTGGTGTCGATGAAGCTGCGGGCCGAGAAGAAGGGCGACCGCTACGTCCTGAACGGCACCAAGATGTGGATCACCAACGGCCCCGACGCCGACACGCTGGTGATTTACGCCAAGACCGACATCAACGCCGGCCCGCGCGGCATCACCGCCTTCCTGGTGGAGAAGGGCTTCAAGGGCTTCTCGGTGGCGCAGAAGCTGGACAAGCTGGGCATGCGCGGCTCCAACACCGGCGAGCTGGTGTTCGAGGATTGCGAGGTGCCGGAGGAGAACATTCTGGGCGGCGTCGGCCGGGGCGTGAACGTGCTGATGTCCGGCCTGGATTACGAGCGCGCGGTGCTGTCCGGCGGCCCGCTCGGCATCATGCAGGCCTGCATGGACGTGGTGATCCCCTATGTCCACGACCGCAAGCAGTTCGGCCAGTCCATCGGCGAGTTCCAGCTGATGCAGGGCAAGATCGCCGACATGTACACCATCATGAACGCCGCCAAGGCCTATGTGTACGCCGTCTGCAAGGCCTGCGACCGTGGCGAGACCACCCGCAAGGACGCCGCCGCCGCCATCCTGTTCTCCGCCGAAAAGGCGACCTGGATGGCGCTGGAGGCCATTCAAACCCTGGGGGGCAACGGCTACATCAATGAGTACCCGACCGGCCGCCTGCTGCGCGACGCCAAGCTCTACGAGATCGGCGCCGGCACCAGCGA
>CBFGPE010000072.1:0-34488 GCA_965650625.1 uncultured Azospirillum sp.
CTGATGCAGCGCCTCGCCGCCATCAACCCGGCCGCCCCGATCATCCCCGCCGCCCATGGCGAGGTCGATCCGAACAAGCTGTTCGACGCCGGGCTCTACAACCCGGAGACCAAGAGCCCCGACGTCGCCCGCTGGCTGCGCGAGGAGGCCTATCGCGACGAGCAGGCCAAGGCGCACGGGCACGAGCATCATGACCATGATCACCATGGACACGATCATGGTCATGACCACAGCCACGATCATGACCACGATCACGGCGACCATTGCGGTCCCGACTGCGGCCATGACCACCATCACCACGACGCCAACCGCCATGACGACCACATCCGCGCCTTCTGCATGGTGATCGACCGGCCGATTCCCTGGAACGGCTTTGTCGACTTCATGGAGGCGCTGATCGCCCAGGCTGGCGAAAATCTGCTGCGGGTGAAGGGCTTGCTGAACGTTCAGGAAAGCGAGCTGCCCGTGGTCGTCCACGGCGTCCAGCACATGTTCCACCCGCCCGTCCGCCTGGAGGACTGGCCCAGCGACGACCACCGCACCAAGCTGGTCTTCATCACCCGCGACGTCGGCCAGCCGGTGATCGAGCCGCTGTTCAACGGGCTGGTCTGGGGCGAGGGGAAGGAAGGGTAAAGTTCGGCTATCTTCTTTGCGAAGCTAAACCCCCACCCCAACCCTCCCCCGCTGGGCGGGGGAGGGGGCTAAATGCTTGATCGGAAAGCCAGCGGCAGTCCCTCCCCCGCCCAGCGGGGGAGGTTAGGTGGGGGCATCGTCAGCCGACAACTCCCAACTCTTACCTGCCCACCACCCGCCGCAACGGACTGTCGCCGACCGCCCACACCCCACGGTCCACCGCCTTAGCTCCTTCAAACACCAGCCAGCTCTGCCGCCCATAATGCGGCAGTGGACGGACGAGCGCCCGCAGCGCCTCGGCGTCGGCACCCGACACCACCAGCGCCGTGCGCCCGTCCGCCGCGCGCGACACCCACACCCTCGCGCTGCCCCGCCCAGCCAGTTCCGGCGGCATCGGAGGCAGCCTTCGGCGCTCCAGTTCCCGCGCCACCGCCGCGTCGGTGCCGACGAGCAGCAGCGGCGCCACGCCACCGCCACTCTCTCGACCGGCGCCGTCCATCAGCCGGCCGGCCAGCGTCCTTGCGGCCTCTGCTGCCTCGCCATCGGCGGCGATCACCCGCTCCGCGCCTGGACGCAGGGTCACGTCGCGCAGGATCGGCGGTGCCTCCCCCGGCGCCAAACGGCGGAACAGGTCGAAATCGGGATCGACCGCCACCGCCCGCACGTTCGCATTCGATGGAACGCGCAACGTCGCCTGCCGGCTGTCGAACCGGACGCTATACTCCTCCACCCCTGCCGCCGTCTCCAGCCGCACCGGTACGGTCATCGCATAGGGCGTGTCGGCCTCCTGCCGCAGGGTCAGTTGCACACCGTCGCCATCGGCACGGGCATCGACCAGGGTCAGCATCGGCGCACCCCGCCGCTCCACCCATTGGCTGAACAGCCCGCCCAGGTCACGGCCCGACGTCGCCTCGAAGGCATGGCGCAGGTCGGTCCAGCCGGCATTCTGGAAGGCATGTTCGCTCCAGAACCTGCGGATGCCGGCATCGAAGGCGTCGTGCCCGATTTCCGCCTCCAGCATGTGGAACAGCATCGCCGCCTTGCCGTAGCCGACGATCTGCGAGGCATCGTGCGTCTTGGACAGGAATGCCGTCAGCGGGCGGTCGCGCTCGTCCGGCAGGGCGGCATAGTCGCGCAGCCAGTCCAGCCGCATCGCCCGCGCCGCGTCCGCGCCGCGCGCCTGGGCGGCGGCATAATCCGCCATGTAGGTGGTCAGCCCCTCCGCCCAATTGCCACCCTCGCCGACCCGCACGCCGTTGCCCCACCAGTTGTGCATGATCTCATGGGTCAGCGACTGGCTGCGGATGAAGGGCAGCGGCAGGACGGCGCGGCCGATGGCGGTCAGACCGGGAAAGCCCAACCCAACCGGCGGCGGAACCGAGACGATGCTGAAGCCGTCGAATGGGTAGGCGCCGATGCGGGCGGCCCCGGCGGCAATCGCCTGCTCCGACAGGCCGAGATAGCCGTCGGCCAGTCCCGCCTGCTCCGGATGGCGGTAGAGCCGCAGGCGCAGGTTCCCCGCCATCCGCTCCTCCACCGTCCAGGGACCGGCGAAGACGGAGGGTTCCTCGACGCTGCGGCTTTCCTCGAACACCGCGCGGTAGCCGGCGGCGTCGCGCCCCTCCTCCACCAACCGCCCGGTGGCGACCGCGACATAGGGCGCCGGCACCCGCACCGACAGGCGCCAGGTCGGCGGTTCTTCCGATGCCGAAGCCGGATCGGGCAGCCAGCCGCCGAGCCCCGGCAGGAAGGCGCCCTCGCCATCCAGCGCAAGGCCGGTGCCGGCGGTGAAGCCCGGCAGCCGGCCGCCGTAGCGCAACGTCACCGGCCCGCCTCCCTCCGGCACCACCAGCCGCAGCCGGTCGCCGCGCCGGTCCACCGGGATGGACTTGTCGCCCGCCCACGCCTCCTCCAGCCTCAGGGCCGGGTCCAGCCGCAGGGACTGAGTTCCGGCCGGCAGGGTCAGCCGATCCACCGCCTCCATCCGTCCGGCCGCGGGATCGAGCGTCAAGTCGATGTCATGGTGAAGCGGTGTGGCACCGGCCGGGGCAATCGCGCCCAGGGCCAACGTCGCTCCCGCCAAGGCCCACAGGGTTGGGATCCGGATGCGCAGGTTCGTCATGCCCATGAAGATGGGCGTCGGACCGTCGAAGAGCCAGCGCGGCGTCATGCCGCGCGGATGCTCTCCAGGAAGCCGTCCACCTCGCTGCGCAGCCGGTCGGCGACGCTGGTCAGGAGCCCGGATTCATCCAGCATTTCGTTGGCCTTGGCGCCGGCATCGGTGGTCGCCTCGCTGGCGCCGGTGACATTGAACGAGACCGCCTGCGCCCCCTGGGCCGCCTGATGGACGTTGGCGGAAATGTCGCGCGTCGCCGCCCCCTGCTGTTCCACCGCCGCGGCGATGGCGCTGGAGATGCTGGTCATCTCGCCGATGACATGGCCGATGTCGCGGATCGCCACCACCGCCACGTTGGTCGCCTGCTGGATTTCCGCGATCTTCTTCTGGATGTCCTCGGTGGCGCGGGCGGTCTGGTTGGCCAGCCCCTTCACCTCGCTTGCCACGACGGCGAAGCCCTTGCCGTGCTCGCCGGCACGCGCGGCCTCGATGGTGGCGTTCAGCGCCAGCAGGTTGGTCTGCCCGGCGATTGAGTTGATGAGGCTCACCACCTCGCCCACCTCGTTGGCGGCACGGACGAGGCCGTTCATCACCTCGTTCGTCTTGGCCGCCTCGGTCACCGCCTGGTTCGCCACCTCGTTGGAGGCACTGACCTGACGGCCGATCTCGCCGATGGAGCTGGACAGTTCCTCCGTGGCGCCGGCGACGGTGTTGACGCTGACCGCCGCCTCTTCCGCGGCCTGGGCGGCAGCGCTGCTGCGGCTGGTGGCGGTGCCGGTGCTGGCGGTCAGAGACTGGGCGGTCTGGCGCATGGTGCCGGCCGAGGCCGTCACCTGCCGCACCACCTCGCCGATCGTCCGTTCGAACCCGTCGGCCAGCCTGGACAGCAGGGCCGCCCGCTCGGCCTCCGCCTTGACGTGCATCTCCTCCTGCTCGGCCCGCAGCCGGCGGTTTTCCAGCCCGCGTTCCTTGAACACGCCGACCGTCGCGGCGATCAGGCCGATCTCGTCGCGGCGGCCGGTGTCGGTGACCTCGACGTCGAGGTCGTCATCGGCCAGCCGGCGCATCGCCGCGGTCAGCCGCGACAGCGGTTCTGTGATGGAGCGGGCGATCCACAGCGCCAGCAGCAGCGCCGCAATGCCCAGCCCGCCGCCGAGCAGCCCGGCCTGCAGCGCGTGACGGCGGAATTCGGCGTCGATGTCATCGACATAGACACCAGTGCCGACGACCCACTTCCAGCCCGGCGTCATCTGCGCATAGGCGATCTTGGGGCTGGGTTCGGCCCCTGCCACCTTCGGCCAGGAGTAAGAGACGTAACCGCCGCCCTTGCGCGCCTCCTCCACCAGAAGCTGTGCAAAGGGAACGCCGTTCGGATCCTTGGATTCTCCGAGATTCCGCCCTTCGATTTGCGGCTGCCCGCCATGGACTTCGATTATTCCGTCCATGTCCGTGATGAACAAATATTCGTTTCCGCCATACCGCATCGCACGGACAGCATTCCTTGCTGCGGCGCGCGCCATATCCTGCGGCATCTCCCCCTTGGCGGCCCGGGATTCGAAGTCTTTGATGGTGCCGATCGCCACCTCGACAATGGATCTCACCTTCGCCCGGCCGCTTTCCTCTTGGGTGTCGCGGAGAGATGAGAGAAGGATGATTGCGATGCCAATGATCGCACAGAGCATAACGGTGGATATGGCGAGGAACTTTTTTCTTATACTGACGTTTTGCATAATAACGACCTCCCGGATAGACAGTTCGAAGTCTATGGAACCGGTCAGTCAGAGTCAAAACCATACAATTCAGACATCATTCTGCGGAAAAGCGCGGCAGACCGTTACAAAGCAATGAGGTAGCCGCTGCAAATGATCACAATTTGGTGAAAAGATTCCATAAAACAGACTGCAAGCTCGGATCAACCCTGATGTCTACGCACTTGGTCATACAACTTTGACAACCGCGGATCGCAGAGCCCGAGCTCCTTCAGGTGCTCCACCGTGTTGGCCAAGTAATCGATGTTGGGGCCGCGCTGACCACAGCAGCCGGCGATGCGACAAACGACCGCAGTCTCGTCGAGGCCGCGGCAATATTGCGGATGGGTGCGATCGACGACGAAGCAGCAGGCACTGACCGACTCCCCCCCCTCCGCCGACCGGCCGTCGCGCAGGCGCACGCGCAGCAGCCTCGGCCGATAGACCCGGCTGTCCATCTCGCGCTCCCACAGATAGTCGAGGGTGGACGGCACGTCCGCCGCGGCCACCCGGAAGACGATGCCCCGGCAGGAACCGCCGCGGTCGAGCCCCAGCACCAGCCCCGGCCGTTCCGGTGTTCCGCGATAGCGGTAAGAGGCGACGCAGAAGCTGCGGTGGTATCCCGCCAGGGTCGCCGCATGCCGCTCCGTGAAGGCGAAGCCAGGGTTCCACATCAACGAACCATAGCCGAACACCCAAAAGTCGGCGCCGGGTTCGACGGCGATGTCGCCAGTCCAGGCGGCAGTCGGAAGCGGTGAATCGGGGGCCATGGAAGGTCGCTGGTGAAAACCGCGGGAGGAAGAGTGCAGCAAAATCCGAACCGAATCGGCAGCCACCGAGCCTAGCATGCGGGTTCAGGGGTCGCTATAACGGTACGGAGATGGAACGGACATGCCACCGATGCGACCCAACGCCACCACTTCCGCCCCGCGCCGCCTGCTGACCGGGCGCCGGATCGCGACCATCCTGGTGCTGATGGTCCTGCTGCTGCCTGCCCTTCTCTATTCGCTGTGGTGGTGGCAGGCGGCCCGATCCGTGCGGGACGGGCTGGAGACCTGGGTCGCCGACCAGCGCGCCAACGGTGCGGTGGTCGAACATGGTGGACTGACCGTCGGCGGCTTTCCCTTCACCCTGCGCGCCGAGCTGGAGACGCTCCATCTGGCGACCCGCGGCGCCGACTGGCAGAGCGGGGGTCTGGTGGCGGAAGCGGCCCCGTGGAACCCCACCCGCATCGCCCTGACCTTTCCGGGCGAGCAGCGCCTGTCCGTGATCCAGCCCGGTCAGCCGCCCATCGACATCCTGGCCCCGCAGGGCGGCAGCGGCGACGTGACCATGCGGATGTCGGGCACGCTGGAGCGGCTCGCCCTGCACTTCACCGGCCTGACCGCGCAGGTCGCCGGACAGCCGGTACCGGTCGCCGCGCTCGACGTCAGCGCCGCCCAGCCGGACCAGCCGCCGGCCGAACGCGGCATCGCCGGCCTGACCGTGACGCTGTCCGCCGACGGGCTGACCCTGCCCGACGGCATCCTGCCGACGCTGGGCCGCGAGGTGAAGCGGACGGAACTGACCCTGCGCGTCATGGGCACGCCGCCCCGGCCGGAGCCGGCCAGCCTGACGGCCTGGAGCCGCGACGGCGGCACGGTGGAACTGGACCGGCTGGCGCTGGATTGGGGACCGCTGGGGGCGGTGCTGTCCGGCACGCTGGCGTTGGACGCCCAGCTGCAGCCGCAGGCGGCGCTGACCGCCGAGATCCGCGGCGCGCCGGCCATCCTGGACGCGGTGAAGCCGATGATGCGCCCGAACGAGGCCGCCATCGCCAAGACCGTCCTCGCCATGCTGGCGCGTCCGACCGGCCCGAACGGCGAACCGGTGGTCACTGCCCCGGTGACGGTGCAGGACCGCGCCCTCTATGTCGGGCCGCTACGCGTCGCGGCATTGCCCAAGCTGGTCTGGTGACAAGTAGCGGGCGGCGGCGCCGATAACCGGCGGAAATGCAACAGGTGCCGGCGGGCATGACGCTTCCATGACTCCGCCCCCTTGTTTCACACGGCGCATCAGGTCAAATTGACGCATTCCCTGTCGCGGCTGCCATGGTGCGTCGGTCGATGTGTCGGTTTCTTGCCTATTGCGGCGAACCCGTGTTCCTGGAAACGCTGGTCTGCACGCCCTGCCACTCCCTGATCGAACAGTCGATGCACGCCGCGGAGGCGAAGACCGAAACCAACGGTGACGGTTTCGGCGTCGGCTGGTACAGCGAGCGGACCGAGCCCGGCCGCTACTGCGAGATCCGCCCGGCCTGGTCGGACGAGAACCTGCAATCGATCTGCAGCCATGTCCGCTCCCACCTGTTCTTCGCCCATGTGCGGGCTGCCACCGGCACCGCGGTCAGCCGGGCCAACTGCCATCCCTTCAAGGCCGGGCGTTTCCTGTTCATGCACAACGGGCAGGTCGGCGACTGGCCCCGCCTGCGCCGCCGGGTGGAGGCGATGATCCCGGACGAGCTTTACAGCTCGCGCACCGGCACCACCGACAGCGAGGCGATCTTCCTCGCCGCGATCGGCCAGGGTTTGGAACAAGAGTCGGTCGGCGCCTTCCAGCGCGTTCTGCACGCCATCCGCGACGAGATGCAGGCGCTGGACATCACCGCGCCGCTTCGCTTCACCGCGACCTGGACCGACGGCGAGCGGGTGTGGGCGGTGCGCTGGGCCTCCGACGACAAGCCGCCGAGCCTCTACTGGCGCCGGGGCGAGAATGGCCTGATCGTGGTGTCGGAGCCGGTCGACGCCCAGCGCGACCAGTGGCGGCAAGTTCCTCCCAGCGGCGGGCTGGTGGCGCGCATCGGTGCGGCGCCGGAGATGTTCACGTTTCATTGAGGGAGGGGCCATCACCCCTCCAGCAACCGCTCCTTCGGCAGCAGGATGGTCACCGCCGTCCCCCGCCCTGGTGCGCTGTCGATCTCCACGCCGCCGCCATGCAGTTCGGCAAAGCGGCGCACGATGGGCAGCCCCAGCCCGACCCCCTCATGCTGGCGGATCAGCGAGCGTTCGGCCTGGGTGAAGGGGTTGAAGATGCGCCCCATCAACTCGGTGGGAATTCCCGGCCCGTTGTCACGCACGGTCAGCCCGACGAAGTTGCCACGGTCCTCCACAGCCACGGCGACATGGCCGCCGGTGGGCGTGAACTTGACGGCGTTGTCCAGCAGGTTCAGCACCATCTCGCGCAGCCGGCGGCGGTCGATGCGCATGCGGAAGGCGGGACAGGGATGGACGGCCAGCGTCAGCCGCTTGCCCGCCGCCTTCGGCGCCAGCATGTCAGCGCAGCCGGTCAGCAGTTGGGGGATGTTGACGTCGCTTTCCTGGATCTCGATGGAGCCGGTGGAGCCGCGCGTATAGTCCAGGATGTTGTTGACCATGGTCAGCAGCGACCGGCCGCTTTCCTCGATCAGCTTCACATACTCCAGGTAATCGGGATGGCCCAGCTTGCCCATCCCCTCCCCCGCCAGCACGTCGGCGAAGCCGATGATGGAGTTCAGCGGCGTGCGCAGCTCGTGGCTCATCACCGCCAGGAAGTCCAGCTTGGCGCGGTCGGCCTTGCGCGCCGCCTCCAGCGCGTCCGACAGCTCGGCGGTACGCTCCGACACCCGGTGCTCAAGCTCGCGGTTCTGTTCGGCGGCGCGGCGGTAGAGCTTGCGGATCTCCACCATGTTGCGGACGCGGTGCAGAAGCTCCCAGGCGATGAAGGGCTTGGTCAGGAAGTCGTTGGCGCCCAGTTCCAGCGACTTGCGCCGGGTCTCCTGATCGGTCTGGGCGGTCAGCACCAGGATCGGCACGTAATCGTCGCCGAAGATCGGCTTCAGCCGCTCCATCAGGTCGAAGCCGCTCATGTGCGGCATGCGGATGTCGATCAGCAGCAGGTCGAACGGCTCGGCCGCGCAGAGATCCGGCACCTTGCGCGGGTCGGTCTCGCCGCGCACCTGGCGATAGCCGTCATGGCTCAGGATTTCGCGCAGCAGGTCGACGTTGGACGGGTTGTCGTCCACGATCAGGATGCTCGCGTCCTTGACCTGCTGGGCGAGCGCCGGGTCGATCTGGCTCCTGTTCATCGGGAGCATGCACCTTTGAACCGTCCGGTTGGGCAATTAGATTTGCCTCTGAACGGATCGAATGCAATCGAAATGAGCGGCCGGGCGAAATGAGTGGCCGGGCGCCGCTCAGGCCCGCTTTTCCCAGCCGCCGCGGTCGGTCTGCTGCCAGTAGGTCAGGCTGTGGCCGGCCGCCTTGCAGGCCTTCCAGCGCTGACGGGCGGCCAGCACCGCCTCATCGTCGTTGCCGTCGAACAGGTCACAGACCAACTCGAAGCCGTCCATCCGGTCGCTGACGCAGCCGTCCACCGTCACCAGCACAGTGGCGCCGTTGGGGTTCTCGTCTGCATCGGTCAGCCACACCGGCTGGCGGTCGGCGAAGCCGTCGCGCGCCGCCCCGTGCGGCAGGAAGGAGCCGGGATCGTAGGTCCACAGATGCTGGTTCAGCATGTCCACCCGCTCCGGCGAGCCGGCCAGCACGACGGCGCGCCAGTTCCGCTCAAGAACCTTCTCCAGGATCTTGGGCAGCGCCTGCTCCATCGTGCGCCGTTGCAGGTGGTAGAAGCGGACTTCGGTCATGGCTCCTTCACGCACTCGGGTCATCAGCCTTCGTGGAATTCCGCCACGAAGCGGTCGAGCAGGCGCACGCCGAAGGCGGAGGCGCCCTTCGGCACCGTGGCGCTGTCCTTCTTCGCCCAGGCGACACCGGCGATGTCGATGTGGGCCCACGGCACGTCGTTGACGAAGCGCTTCAGGAACTGCGCACCGACGATGCTGCCGGCGCCACCGCCCGACCCGGTGTTCTTCATGTCGGCGGCCGGCGATTCGATCTCCTTGTCATAATTGTCGCCCAGCGGCATGCGCCACACCGGCTGGCCCACCTTCAGGCCGGCGGCCGTCAGGTTCATGGCAAGATCGTCGTTGTTGGAGAACAGACCGGCATGCTCATGGCCCAGCGCGACGATGATGGCGCCGGTCAGGGTGGCAAGGTCGATCATCAGCTTGGGCTTGTAGGCGTCCTGCGCGTACCACAGGCAGTCTGCCAGCACCAGACGGCCTTCGGCGTCGGTGTTGATGACCTCGATGGTCTGGCCCGAGGCCGAGGTGACGATGTCGCCCGGACGCTGCGCCGTGCCGGACGGCATGTTCTCCACCAGACCGACGATGCCGACGGCATTGACCTTCGCCTTGCGGGCGGCCAGCGCGTACATGGTGCCGATCACGGTGGCGGAGCCGCCCATGTCCCACTTCATGTCTTCCATGCCGGCCGCACCCTTGATCGAGATGCCGCCGCTGTCGAAGGTCACGCCCTTGCCGATGAAGGCGACCGGGCGCTTGTCGTCGGCGTCGGGGTTGCCGTTCCAGCGCATGACGACCACGCGCGGCTCGAAGGCGCTGCCCTGGGCGACGCCCAGCAGGGCGCCCATGCCGAGCTTCTTCAGCTTCTTCTGGTCGAGGATTTCGACCTCGACGCCGAACTGCTCCAGATCCTTCGTCTTCTCGGCGAGGCTTTCCGGATAGATGACGTTGGCCGGCTCCGACACCAGATCGCGGGTGAAGCGGATGGCGTCGGCCAGCGTGTCCAGCTTCTTGAAGGCGGCCTTGGCGGCGCCGTCGTCTTCGACCAGCAGCGTCACCTTGCGCAGGCTGGGCTTCGGATCCTTCTTGTCGGACTTCTTGTCGTTGGTCCGGTATTTGTCGAACTTGTAGCTGCGCAGCTGCGCGCCGAAGGCGATCTCCGCGGCGGCGGCGGCCGGCGAAAGCTTGGCCTCCTCCGGCAGTTCGACCAGCAGCGCGGCCTCGTCGGCGGCCTTGTCGAGCTGGACGGCGATGGCGCCGCCGGCGGCCTGGAGGACCAGATCGGTCAGGTCGGCGCCCTTGCCGATGCCGACCAGCAGGACGCGGTCAAGCTCGGTCCCGGCCGGGGCGAGCAGCGTCAGCGTCTCGTCCTTCTTGCCGGTGAAGCGGGCGGCGGCCATGGCGCGGGCCAGCGCCCCGCCGGTCTTCTGATCCAGCTCGCGCCCGATCAGGCCGAGGCTGCGATCGGCGGCGACAGTCACGGCGAGCACGCCGGAGGACGGCAGGGACGGCTTGGCGAAGGAGAACTTCATCTGGTCCTCTTGAGGGGATTGGGCGAATACGCCCGGATGATTTCAGCGGCGGAAAGCCTACCCCACGGATAAGGAGCGCGCCACCCCGGCTGTCAAGGTCGGGTGGCGGCGCTCCTTATCCCCTCACTCACGCATCGATCGCCTTGCCCAGCTCGACAGGATCGACCTCGCCCTGCTCCAGTCTGACCTCCGACACGCTCTCTTCCGCGCGGCGTTCCAGCACGGCGGCGAAGAAGCCGTCGGTGTCGTGCTTGGCCGGGGTCAGGCGCAGGTACGGACCCTCGACCGGCGGCGCGCCGGCCTCCTCCTCCGCCCACACCTCGGCGACGGGCTTCACGATGAAATCGTGGTGGGTCTGCAGGAAGGCCTCGACCTGCGCCTCGTTCTCGTCATGCAGCATGGAGCAGGTGGCGTAGATCAGCCGCCCGCCCGGCTTCACCAGACGCGCCGCGCTGTCCAGGATGTTGGCCTGCAGCGGCAGCAGCTGCTCCAGCCCCGGGCCGAGCTGACGCCAGCGGGCATCCGGGTTGCGGCGCCAGGTGCCGGTGCCGGAGCAGGGGGCGTCGACCAGAACGCGGTCGAACTTGCGCTTGTGGCGCTTCACCCAGGGATCGCGCTCGCTGGTAAGCGGGTGGGCCTCGATGTTGTGCAGGCCGGCGCGGCGGAACCGCTCTGCGGCGCGCTTCAGGCGCTTGTCCAGCACGTCGCAGGCCACCACGCGGCCCTTGTTCTTCATCAGCGCCGCAACGGCCAGCGTCTTGCCGCCGGCGCCGGCGCAGAAATCGACCACCTGATGGCCGGGCTTCGGCGCGACGGCCAGCGCGACCAGCTGCGAACCCTCGTCCTGGATTTCCACCAGACCGTCCTTGAAGGCGTCGACACTGCCCAGCGGCGGCCGGCCCTTCACCCGCAGGCCCAGCGGCGACCAGCGCGTGGTCTCCGCCGTGATCTGCGCCTTGGCCAGCGCCTTGATCGCGCTCTGCTGGTTGGCCTTCAGCGGGTTGATGCGCAGGTCGAGCGGAGCCGCCTCCAGCAGCTTCTCCATCTCCACCCCGAAGCGGTCACCCAGCGAGGCGCGCATCGCCGCTTCCGCCCACTCCGGACACTCCACCCGCACCGTCTCCGGCATGTCGGGATGGTCCATCGTGTGGCTTTCCAGCTTGCCGACCAGCGCCAGCTCGTCATCGGTCAGGCGGGCCGGGGCGAACTTGCCGCCGCTGAACATCTCCAGCACCACGCCGGCGTTGCGGTTCTCTTCCAGCAGCAGATAGGCCAGGACGCGGGCGCGCGGGGTGGCGCGCTCGTAGCCGCCGCGCTCGATCCACCAGCTGAGCCGGGCATGGCGACGCAGGATCGCGTAAGCCATCTGGGCGACGGCGGTGCGGTCCTTCGACCCGATGTAGCGGCGATTGCGGAAATAGGCGCTCATCACCGCGTCGGCGGGGCGAGGGGTCTCGTCGATCTCGGTCAGCAGATCGATGACCGCCTGGAGGCGGGCGGCGGGTGTCATGGCGTCTGGTCCCTTGGGGTGTCACATGGCGGCGAACAGGACCGGCCGCCCGCATGTTCCCCCGCATCGGATCGGGGACGGGATGCACAGTTGCGGACGGTCCTTCACATATGGGCTGTCGATACCGCGTTTGTCGCGTCCTGTCACGCCTTGCCGCCGCGCGGCTGCCCCGCTCGCCGCCGGAAAGGCCCGGCTGGCGCCCACCCGTGACAAGCAGCCGCGACCTATCCGAAAGTGCAGGTTGGGGATTGACGACTCGGGGTAACCACCGGCACAAACGTTCGGGTGATGTGACCTTATCGTGACCGGACCGCCAGCGCGGCCGGACGATCCGGGTCTTCGACGGACAGATCGATTGCTGGTGGCGGAGTGCGCGATGGCGGCTGCGGCTGGGGTGGCGTGTGCGCGTGACATGAAGCGGCCCAAAGAGCGGAAGCTCCTGCGGCTGTCCCTTCTCGGCGGCCTGCTGGCGACGCTGGCGGCCTGCGCCGGCACCGCGCCGACCGTGGAAGGGCAGCGGAGCACGGCCCAGCGCCCGACCTGGGATCAGGTGTCGCCCGACTTCCGCCGCCTCGCCGGCTGGATCGACGATGACCATGCCCAGGCGATCCCGGCGGTGCAGCGCACCTGCGGCTGGGTGAAGAACCAGCCGCCGGGCAAGCCCCTGGGGCAGTTGCGCGCCGCCGGCACCACCGACGACTGGCGCGCCATCTGCGCCGCCGCCCGCGACCTGCCGCCCGGCGACAGCGAGGCGGCCCGCCGCTTCTTCGAGACGTTCTTCACCCCGCGCGACGTCAGCAACGGCGAGAACGGCCTTTTCACCGGCTACTACGAGATCGAGCTGCACGGCAGCTGGACACGGACAGAACGCTACAACGTCCCGCTCTACCGCATGCCGGCGCGCGGTAAGCGCGGCCTGCCGACCCGCGCCCGGATCGAAGCCGGCGCGCTGAAGGGCAAGGGGCTGGAGCTGATGTGGGTGGACGACCCGGTCGACGCCTTCTTCCTGGAAATCCAGGGGTCGGGCCGGGCGGTCATGGCCGACGGGTCGGTGGTCGGCATCCACTATGCCGGCCAGAACGGTCACAGCTATTACCCGATCGGCCGCCATATCATCGACCGCGGCGAGGCCACGCCGGAACAGATGTCGCTACAGCTGATCCGCCGCTGGCTGAAGGACCATCCGGCCGAGGCCCAGCGGGTGATGAACCTCAACCCCTCCTACGTCTTCTTCAAGGTCAAGCCCGAGGTCGGCGCCCGCGGCGCCCGCAACATGGAGCTGACCCCCGGCCGCAGCCTCGCCGTGGATGCCGAGCATATCCCGCTGGGCGTGCCGCTCTGGCTGGAGGTGCGCGACGCCCCGGTGCCGGGCGGGGCGATCAACCGGCTGGTGGTGGCGCAGGACACCGGCGGCGCCATCAAGGGTCCGGTCCGCGGCGACCTGTTCTGGGGCCACGGCCAGCAGGCGGAGGAAGGGGCCGGCGTGATGAAGGCGCGCGGCCACTACACCATGCTGGCCCCGCGCGCCCTGTCGGTCCAGACCGCACAGCGGAAGTGATGACGGAAGGCGGAGAGATCCGGCTGGAGCGCCTGACCGCCCTGCCCGACCGCGCGGCGGCGCTGTCTGCCCTGGAGGACATCTTCTTCGCCTCCACCACCCGGACGGAGTTCGCTTCCCCTGCCGACCGCACCGCCTTCCTCGCCACTTGGACAGGCTGGTTCGTGGCGGAGGCGCCGCGCGACATCTGGATGGCAGTGGCGGGCGACGGGCAGATCGTCGGCTATCTCACCGGCTGCAAGGACAGCGCGGGCTCGGTTGAACTGGCTCGGCGCATCCCGAAATACGAGGTCTTCGCCGACCATTTCGCCGCCTACCCCGCCCATTTCCATGTGAATGTCCGGCCGGGCTGGCGGGAGCACGGGCTGGGCCGACGGCTGGTCGACCGCTTCGCCGAGGATTGCCGGGCCGACGGCCTTTCCGGCGTCCATCTGGTCACCGCCGTTTTCGCCCGCAATGTCGAGTTCTACCAGCGTGCCGGCTTCACCGACGCCTGCCAACGCGGCCCCCTGCTGTTCCTCGGTCGCCGCCTGAACCCCTGACTTTCAGGACGCTGCTGTGCTAGGCAAGGGCATCCCCTTGCCGGAAAGCCCGTTGCCATGACCCGCCCGCCCCTGCTGATCGAAAGCCCGCAGAACCCGCAGTTCAAGCTGTGGGAATCGGCGCTCGAAAGCCGTGGGCTGAAGAAGAACGGCAAGTTCCTGCTGGCCGGGCTGAAGACGGTGCCGGAGGCGCTGCGCCAGCACCCCGACCGGTTCGAGCGCGTTCTGTTCACCGACCCGGCCCAGATTGCCGGCTGGCACCTGCCGCCAGGGGTGGAGCCGGTGCAACTGGCCCCCGCCCTGTTCCGGACGCTCGACGTATCGGGCACCGGATTCCCGCTGCTGGTCGGCGCGGTGCCGAAGATGCCGGCCATCGACCTGTCGCAGCCGCCGCAGGGGCTGGAACTGCTGTGCGCGCTGGGCGATCCCAGCAATCTCGGCGCCCTGCTGCGCAGCGCGGCGGCGTTCGGAGTGTCGCGGATCGTGCTGCTGGAGGGCGCGGCGCATCCCTTCCACCCGAAATGCCTGCGGGCGGCATCGAATGCGCAGTTCGCGCTGACCCTGCTGCGCGGGCCGCGCTGGGCGGCGGTGAATGACGCGGCCGGGCCGCTCTATGCGCTGGACGGCGGCGGTGAGGATCTGACGCGCTTCGACTGGCCGGCCGACATGCGGCTGATCCTGGGCGAGGAAGGCCAGGGCGTGCCGGCCGACTGCCCGGCGACGCGGCTGTCGGTGCCGACGACCGGCGCAGTGGAGTCACTGAATGCCACGGTGGCGGTGAGTGTGGCGCTGTTCGCGCGATATGCGGCGGTTAGAGGGTAGGCTTCCCCTACCCCATCACCGACGCCAGGACCTGCACCACCTGATCCGACCCATAAGGCTTCTTCAGCACCGGCACGTCCGCGAACCGCTCCGGCACCGCGGCGGACTCGCCATAGCCGGTCGCGAACACGAAGGGGATCCCCAACTCCCGCAGCCTTTCGGCGACCGCAACCGAGGTCTCGTTGCCCAGGTTGATGTCCAGCACGCCGACCACCGGCGGGTCCTCGTCGATCAGGCGCAGGGCGTGGCGGACTCCGGCAGCGGTGTTGACCCGGCTGGCGTCGAAGCTCAACAGCACATCTTCCGTCGCCATGGCGATGATCATGTTGTCTTCCAGCAGCAGCACCGGCCCACCGATGGAGAAATCGGCGGTCGGCACCGGCAGGCTGCGCCGCCCGCCGCCCGGCAGGCTGGCGGCGACGGTGACATACTGGGCCGGAATCATGAAACGCGCCCGCAAGCCCGACAGGGCATAGGTCACCTCGGCCTCGCCCTGCAAGTCGTGGGGAACGGAGCGCTCGATCACCGTGGTGCCGAAGCCGGTGCGCGACGGCGCCCGCACCGGCGGGCCGCCATTCTCCCGCCAGTCGATCAGCAGACGCCCGCCCTCGTCGATCGACCAGTCTGCCTCGACCCAGCCGCCGCTGTCGCTGAGCGCGCCGTATTTGGCCGAGTTGGTGGTCAACTCGTGCACCACCAGCGCGAAGACGGAGAAGGCCTGCGGCGCCAGCAGCACCTCCGGCCCGGTCAGCCGCACCCGCTCGCTCTTGGCCGACAGATAGGCGCCGATCTCCGCCGCGATCAGGGCGCGCAGCGACGCCGGCCCCCAATTGTCGGCGGTGATCTGGTCATGGGCGCGGGCCAGCGCCTCGATGCGGCCGGCGACGATCCCGGCGAACTGCTGCACCGTCTCCGCCCCGGTCTCGCTCTGCCGCACCAGGGCGCGGACGAGGCTGAGGATGTTGCGGACGCGGTGGTTCAGCTCGGCGATCAGCAACTCCTGCCGCTCGGTCGCCTCCTTGCGGGTACGGCCGGCGATGTCGGCCAGCCGCAGCACCACCTCCAGCAGAGTCACCCGCAGGGATTCGGCGTTGCGCTCGTCCAGTTCGGTCCAGGGCCTGGACCGGCCGCGCACGGTTTCCTTCCATGCCTCGAAGCTTTTGCGCGGGGTCAGGCGCGGTCCGTTGGGGCCGTACTGCGCCGGCTTGGTCGGGTCGCCGCCCCAGGTGACAGTGCGGATTATCTCTTTGCGGAAGAAGACCAGATAGTCGCGCGGCAAGCGCGACACCGGGATCGCCAGCAACCCGCAGGCCCGTTCGGTGAAGTCGCGGGCCGGCGGATGCACCGCCCGCAGCTCGTCGGTCACATAGACCTTGCTGGGCGGCGTCCGGTGCAGGAAGCGCATGACGCCCAGCGTTTCCTCCCGCGTCGGCGTTTCACCTTCCATGTGCAGCTGGCCGTCGATGCAGCAGGCGAAGCCGTCGCACTCGATCAGTGTCCGCAGCTCCGTCGCGAAGGTGACGAGACTGTCCATCGGCGATTCGCTGTCGGCCAGCATCGACATGATGCGGACATGGGCGCGGCGGGCCTGCGCCTCCTGCTGGCTTTCCTGCTCGCGCTCCCGCCCCTCCATCAGAAGCGAAACCATCTGGCCGAACAGCTCGGCGGTGGTGCGCCGTTCAAAGGAAAGCGAGCGGGCGTGGCGGTGATGGCAGGCGAACAGGCCCCACAGCTTGCCGTGCCGCAGGATCGACACCGACAGCGAGGCGTTGACGCCCATGTTGCGCAGATATTCGACATGGATCAGCGAGACGCTGCGCAGCAGGCTGAGCGACAGGTCCAGCGGCTGGCCCGTCGGATCGAGAGTCGGCACCACCGGCACCGGCGGCGCGTTTACGTCGGCGATGCAGCGCAGCCAGTTGCGCTCGTACAGGCGCCGGGCCTGCTGCGGGATGTCGGAGGCCGGATAGCGCTGGCCGAGGAAGCTGCCGATGCCGTGCACCGCCGATTCCGCGATCACTTCCCCCGCCCCGTCGGGGCCGAAGCAGTAAACCATCACCCGGTCGAAGCCGGTCAGCGCCCGCATCTGGCGCGCCGCCTCGCGGCAGAAGGCGTCGAAACCGCGGGTGTTCTGGACCCGGGCGATCATCGAGCGCAGCAGCGATCCCGAATCCTGCGGCCCCTCCCCCTCGCTCGGTTCCGCTTCGATCACGATGGTGGAGCCGGACAGGTGGACGGCCACGTCGCAGACCGGAGCGAGGTCGGACAGATGGACGCCGAAGGCACGTTCGACACTGCCGTTGATGTGGGCGACCTGCAGCCTGCCGCGGATGGTGTGCAGCGCCTCCCCGGTGATGACGCGGGCGAGCGGATGCCCCAACAGGTCGTCGGGCTCCACCCCCAGCCAGCGGCCGATATTGGCCGAGACATGCAGGACGATCCAATCGGCCGTGACGGCGATCAGGAAACCGGCGGGCTGGATAAGACCCAGCTGGTGGATGGGCTCCCGGTCGCAATCCGTGAGGTCGACAGACCCCGAAGGAAACGGGCCGCTCATCGAACAAAGACTTCAGACAAACGCGACCTCAAGCGGAAGCTGGACCGGCGGCGTTTGTCACGCACAGCCAATGGATTTCATCAACAATCTAGGCAGCAGGTCGGAATGCCGCAACGCTCCAAAATGGCTATTCCTATGTTCTGATTAAGGAGGGTTAACTTAACATAGGATAAGATTTCGGGCGCGTTCGCATGTGATTATCGGCATCAGGCTTTGGCTTTGCGGGAATTTTCCTGATCGCGACAGTGATTTCTTTTGGCTGGAAACAAGCAATGGAATCGGGAACCTGCGGCAGCCTCAAGATTTCGCAGGGGGCCCTTTCATCTCTGGCAGGCTGCCCGAAGGTCCGCCATGGCGCATGGTGATGGCCATTCCATGACCATCGGGGTCCGCCATGACATTCCTTTCGTCTACCAACGAATCCATTGCCGTGGACGAGCGCATCCGCATCCGCGACGTTACGCTGCTGTCCGACGACTGGTATGTGTTGAAAAAGACCACCTTCGACTATCGCCGCCGCGACGGCAGCTGGCAGACCCTAAGCCGGGAGACCTATGACCGTGGCAATGGGGCGGCCCTGCTGCTCTACGATCCGACCCGCGGAACCGTCCTGCTGACCCGGCAATTCCGCTTTCCCGCCTACGTCAACGGCCATGCCGAACCGCTTCTGGAGGTGTGCGCCGGGTTGCTCGACGCGCGCAGCCCGGAGGAGGCGATCCGTGCCGAGGCGGAGGAGGAGCTGGGCGTGACGGTCCAGGCGCCGCGCCGGGTGTTCGACGCCTTCATGAGCCCCGGTTCGGTGACGGAACGACTGGCCTTCTTCGTCGCTGAATACCGCGCCGCCGACCGCAAGGACGGTGGCGGGGTTGCCGAGGAGGGCGAGGACATCGAGGTGGTCGAGTTGACCTTCGCCGATGCCCTTGCCATGGTCGGCTGCGGGGCGATCCTGGACGGCAAGACCATCATGCTGTTGCAGCATGCCGCCCTTCACGGCCTGCTGCCGCGGTGACGGCATGCGCCCGCCACGCTAGATCGGGAGATTGGGACCGGGCGATTCGGACGGGGACTGGATGATCGACGATGCGGATCTCGACTGGGAGGATATCCGCGCCTTCCTGGCCACGGCGCACAGCGGCAGCCTGACTGCGGCGGCACAGCGGCTTCGGCTGAGCCCGCCGACCCTCGGCCGCCGTCTGAAGCGGCTGGAAGAGGCGCTGGGCGGTCCGCTGTTCGACCGACTCCCCAACCGGCTGGATCTGACGGCGCTCGGCCGCTCGGTGCTGGACAGCGCCGCGGCCATGGGCGACGCCGCCGCGGCCTTCGCCCGCAACGCCGACCGGCTGACCGCAACAAGCCGGCCGGTGCGGGTGACGGCGACCACCTCCGTCTCCGCCTTCCTTACCCTGCATCTGTCGGACCTGCTGGCGGAGACCGGGGCCGACCTGACCATCATCAGCACTCGCAATGCGCTGAACCTGGCCCAGCGGGAAGCCGATATCGCGCTGCGCATGGACCGGGTGCCGACAGAAGGCGATCTGGTCACCCGCCGGCTGGGACGCTTCGGATTCACGCTCTATGCAAAGCGAGACCTGCGTGACGACTGGTCCGGCCGCTGGGACGGCGCAACCGTCGTCGGGCTACCGGAAACCCGGCGGCGGCCATCGCAATCGGGATGGTTGGACGACACCGTTCGGGAGCGCGGCGCCCACGTCGTGGCGCGGCTCAGCGAGCTGCCGATGCGGCTCGACGCCGCCCGGCGCGGAATGGGCATGACGCTGCTGCCTTGCGTGCTGGGCGATGCCGAACCAGCCCTGGTCCGCGTCATCGACCCGCCGTCCGCCCTGCGCGAGGATGTCCATCTGCTGGTCCACCGCGACCGGCGCGACGCGCCGGCCGTTGCCGCGGTGGTGGATGCCCTCGTCCGCCTGTTCCGCCGCCATGCCGAGGCGCTGGCGGGGGAGTGAGCCTCAGCCGCGGCCGGCGATCAGGCTGTCGGCCGCTGCGCGGGCCTCGGCGGTGACGGTGGCGCCGGACAGCATGCGGGCGATTTCCTCGCGCCGCTCGTCGCCGTCCAGTTCGGCGACGCCGGTGGTGACCTGCTCGCCCTTCTGCGACTTCTGCACCTTCAGGTGAACGGCGCCGCGCGCCGCGACCTGCGGGCTGTGGGTGACGACCAGCACCTGCAGGCCATGGCCCAGCGTTTCCAGCCGCTCGCCCACCGCGGCGGCGACGGCGCCGCCGATGCCGGTGTCCACCTCGTCGAACACCAGCGTGCCGACGGTGGAGGTCTGGGCCAGCACCACCTTCAGCGCAAGCATGAAGCGCGCCAACTCACCGCCCGACGCGATCTTGTTCAAGGCACCCGGCGGCGAACCGGGGTTGGTGGCGACCTGGAAGGCGATGCGGTCGATGCCGGATGCGTTCCATTCCGACTCGTCGAGCGGCTCGACCAGCGTGCGGAACTTGGCCTTTTCCATCTTCAGCGGCGCCAGTTCGCCGGCGACCGCCACATCCAGACGGCCGGCGGCCTCGCGGCGGGCGGCGCTCAGCGCCTCGGCGGCCTTGTGGAAGGCGGTGCGGGCCTGTTCGGCCTCCTTCGCCAACTTGGCCAGCAGATCGCCCTGATCCTCGATCAGCAGCAGCCGGCCGGCCATCTCCTCCCGAAGGGCGGCCAGTGCATCGACATCGACGCCATGCTTGCGGGCGGCGGCGCGCAGTGCGAACAGCCGCTCCTCCAGCTTCTCCAGCGCCCGCGGGTCCATGTCGACTCCGCTGGAGGCGGACTGCAACGCGGCAATCGCCTCCCCCGCCTCAGTCGCGGCGCGGTCGAGCGCGGCGATCACCGGATCCAGCGTGCCGCCGGCCTTGTCGGCGATGCGGCTCAGGGTGCGGATGGCGGAAGACAGGGCGCGCTCGACGCCGCGGTCGCCCGACAGCTCCGCATAGGCGGCGTTCATGCCGTCGACCAGCTTTTCCCGGTGCATCAGCACCGCGCGGGTCTCCGACAGTTCCTCCTCCTCGCCGGCCTTGGGGGCGAGCGCGTCCAGCTCGGCCACGGCGTGGCGGAGATATTCCTCTTCGGAGCGAGCGCGAGCGATGTCGGCGGCGGCGGAATGGCGCGCATCCTCGACCTGCCTCCAGGCGCGGTGCGCGGCGGCGACCTGCGCCGCCTGCGCCGACAGCCCGGCATAGGCGTCGAGTACGCCGCGATGGGTCTGCGGGTTCAGCAGGCCGTGGGTGTCGAACTGCCCATGCACCTCGACCAGTTCGGCGCCCAGCGTCTTCAGCAGACCGACACCGACCGGCTGGTCGTTCACCCAGGCACGGCTGCGCCCGTCGGTGTTGACGGTGCGGCGGATCACCAGTGTTTGGTAACCGGCCGCGCCGTCGCCCGAATCGGCGTCCAGCCCCTGTTCCTTCAAGATGGCAAAGGCCGGGTGGTCACCCGACAGTTCGAATTCCGCAGTGACGGCGGCCTGATCGGCGCCATGGCGCACCAGCCCGGATTCCGCCCGCGCGCCAAGGGCCAGCCCCAGCGCGTCGAGCAGGATGGACTTGCCGGCCCCGGTCTCGCCGGTGAGGGCGCACAGGCCCTTGCGGAAGGACAGGCTCAGCCGCTCGATCAGGACGACGTCCCGGATCGTCAGCGACACGAGCATGGAGCGTCCTAGAACAGGGAGTTCCAGGCTCGATTGAGCCACGACTTCTCGTTTCGCTCGGGACGCAGATTGGCGTCCACCAGCAGTGCGTAGCTGTCCGTGTACCATTCGCTGCCGGGGAAGTTGTGGCCGAGCACGGCCGCGGCGGCCTTCGCCTCGTCGGTCACGCCCAGCGCCAGATAGCACTCCACCAGGCGGTGCAGCGCCTCAGGCACATGGGACGTGGTCTGGTAATTTTCAACGACGGTGCGGAACCGGTTGATCGCGGCGGTATACTGATGCTGACGCAGGTAGAAGCGCCCGACCTCCATCTCCTTGCCGGCAAGGTGATCGTTGGTCAGGTCGATCTTCAGCTTCGCGTCGCGGGCGTATTTGCTGTCGGGGAAGCGGCGGACCACTTCCTGCAGGGCGTCGAGCGCCTGGCGCGTCATCTTCTGATCGCGGCGCACGTCGGTGATCTGCTCGTAATAGCAGAGCGCCCGCATGTAATAGGCGTAGTCGACATCCGGGCTGCCCGGATGAAGCTGGATGAAGCGGTCGAGCGCCAGGATGGCGTCGTCGTACTTCAGATCCTGATAGTGGGCATAGGCGGCAAGAAGCTGCGCCTTGCTGGCCGCATCCGCATAGGGATGCTGGCGCTCCACCTCGTCATAGAGCTTCGCGGCCTTCTTGTACGCCTCGTCACGCATCGCAGCGTCGGCTTCCGACAGAAGCTGGTCGGCCGGGCGTTCGACATACGCGTCCTCTTTGGTGGAGGAGCAGGCGGACAGGGCGGCGGACAGGAGGATGGCCGTCAGCGGCAGGCGGTACGGGCGAGGAAGCATCGTCGTCTTGGGCGCTTTCGAAGTTGCCCCTGTATAGCACGCCGGGGTGAGGGCGCCGCAAGCGGTAACGCGGGGGCGGGCGATATGCCCCTCCCCGCCCCTGGCGGAAAATGAACGGAAAGCGCCTTACCCGAACAGCGCGTCGATGTCGGCCTGGCTGATGTTGCCACTCTCGGGCGTGGCTTCGGCCGGACCGTGCAGATCCAGATCCTCGTCCTTCTTGGTGACGGACGGCGGCAGCGGCATCGCCTCGAACTCGCGCTTGTTCCACAGGCCCATCATCGCGTCGACGCGCTCTTCGATGAAGGACATGGCGCGGACCACCTTGGTGATGCGCTGGCCGGTCAGGTCCTGGAAGTTGCAGGCCTCGTAGATGCGGACGATGACGTCGACCATGTCGTTGACGCGGGAGTTGTGATAGCCCTCCGGCAGGGACGACTTCAGTTCCGACACCACCTCTTCCAGCTCTTCGGCACAGGCCATGATGGTATTGGTCGCGGCCTCCGTCGCGGCGACGACGGCGCTCAGTTCCTGGCTGGCCTGCTGGAACTTGTCGTCGCCGGCCAGCGGGTGGCGGATGGCCGCCATTTCCACCTTGGTCGCCTTGATGCGGCCGGAGATGTCGGCGATCTCCACCTGGATCTGGTCGATCTGCGCCGCGTCCATCGTCAGGAAGCGGTCCAGCTTGGCGCCGAGATCGCCGATGGCGCGCAGCACCTCGGTGTTGTCGGCCTGGACGACCTGGGCCGGCACGGGAAGGGCCGGGGCCGCCGCGCCGTCCTCGATCAGGGACTGGAAGGGATGCCCGGATTTGCGGGCTTTCTGAAGCTCGGCCATGAAGGGCTTGGTCATCTGCTTCATCCTCGGTCCCGCCTCTCGGAAACGGCCGCCAGTGGCCTGTGTTTGGTGGATGTCTGGTCGCGTGCGTCGGTTCTGCGTTTGGATCGGCTGACCGCACGCCATCCAGCCATCGGCGGGCAGAGGCGGTCAATCGGGAGAGAGCCTGAATGCCGGGGTCGGAATGCCCTCATCGGAATGCCCTTGCCGGAGTCGGACCGCCCCCTATCCGAACAGGGCGTCGATGGCCGCCTGATCCAGCGGCGCCGGCGGCTCTGCCGCAGCGGGCGGCGGAGGCGGTGCGGCAGGCTTGGGGGTGGCCTTGGCCTTCGGTGCGGCGGTCGGCGGCTTCGGCACCGGCTTCTTGGCCGGAGCGGGAGCCGGCGCGTCGAACATGCTGTCGATGTCCGACTGGCTCGCCACTGCCGGAGCCGCGGCGGGAGCCGGCGAATCGAACAGGCTGTCGATGTCCGCCTGGCTCGCCTGGACCGGAGCCGCAGCGGGGGCCGGAGCAGGCGCTGGTGCGGGCGCCGGACTGTCGAACATGCTGTCGATGTCGGCCTGACTCGACTGGACCGGAGCGGGCGGCGGAGGCGGCGGAGGGGCCGCGACCGGGGCGGGCGCCGGCGCCGGGCTGTCGAACATGCTGTCCACGTCGGCCTGGCTGACGCCATGGCCGTCCAGCTGCGGACCGTTCAGCAGATGGGCGTCGGGACGGGTGTCCGTCTGCTCTTCCTTGACGATGATGCCGGCCAGCCCATCCTCGCCCCAGATGCTGATCATCGCCATGACGCGCTGCTCGATGTAGCGAAGCGCGTTGACGACCTTGCTGGTGCGCTGGCCGGTCAGATCCTGGAAGGAACAGGCGGTGAAGATGTCGTTCACCTGGGTGTCGATCTCGCCGCACATCGCGGGATCGGCACCGCTGGCCCGCAGCTTGCCCGCCAGATCCATCAGCCGTTCCGCGGCGTTCAGGATCTCGAAGGAGGCACGCTCGGTCGAGATGACGATGGCATCCAACTCGTTGGTGGCGGACAGGATCTTGTCGCCCGACCCGTCGGGGGGCCGCAGCGCCGCCACTTCCCGCCTCGCCTGCTCGATCGAGGCGGCCATTTCCATCAGTTCGCGGCGCAGGACGCCGACATGCTTGCCGGCCTCCACCGCCTCGTTCTGGCGGTTCCAGGAGTCGCGGAACTCCTGGAGCATGGCGCGCACTTCCTCCGTCGCGGCCCCGAGGGACCGCCGGTGGAGCCGCCGCAGGAACGCCCTGCCCTTCGCCGATCGGGCGATGGCGTCCTCGATCTGCTCGAACTCCTCATCGGACAGCTGCGGAAGCTGCTCCAAACCGGTCCACTCCCCAAACTGGATTCGCCAGCCGCCCTATGGACCGGGCACCGAACGGCAGATGCCGCCGTCCGCCCGGACCGAACAGTCAGTCGCGATCACGAAAACCGAGGATCAGCCGCCGATGACGGCCTGGATCTTCTGCTTCAGCGTGTCGGCGTTGAAGGGCTTGACGATGTAGTTGTTCACGCCGGCCTGCTTGGCGGCGATCACGTTCTCGGTCTTGCTCTCGGCGGTGACCATGATGAAGGGCGTCGCCGCCAGCTTCGCGTCCGCACGGATTTCCTTCAGCAGCTGCAGACCGGTCATCGGCTCCATGTTCCAGTCGGAGATGATGAGGCCGAACTTGCTCTCACGCAGCTTCGCCAGCGCCGACACGCCGTCGCCGGCCTCGTCGATGTCGGTGTAGCCGATCTGGGTCAACAGGTTCCGCACGATGCGCCGCATGGTGGCGTAATCATCGACGACGAGGATCTTCATCTAGACGTCTCCGCAATAATCCGTTGCCGGTGTCTGACCGGCCGTTACGCCCACCCGGCGCGGGGGCTGCGCCGTAATCCGGGAAGTGATGCCGACTGTAGTGCCCTAACTGCCGCCAAAAGTCATCCCCTTGGGTCACACTGCAGCAGGCTGGTAAAGAACGTGTTACCACGGACGGCAACATCTTGCAGAATCAGGGGCGCCCCCAGCACTGGGCCATGATTTGATACAGCCACCCGCCTCCGTCACAGGGGGGCGGTCGCCTGCTCCAGCCAGCGGCGGGCCGCCTCGTCCAGCAACGGCGACAGCGACTCGCGCACCCGCGCATGATAGGCGTCGACCCAGGCGGCCTCCGCGTCGTTCAGCAGCGCCCGCTCGATCACCGACCGGTCGATCGGCACCAGGGTCAGCGGTTCGAACTCCAGCAGCGGGCGCTCGGCGCCGGCAAGCTCGCCCTCTGGCTCCACCGGCTGGACGACGATCAAGTTCTCGATGCGGATGCCATAGGCGCCGGTCTTGTAATAGCCGGGCTCGTTGGACAGGATCATTCCCGGCTGCAGGGCGACGGTGTTGCCGACCTTCGACACCCGCTGCGGCCCCTCATGCACCGACAGGAAGCTGCCGACGCCGTGGCCGGTGCCATGGTCATAGTCCAGCCCGGCCTGCCACAGCGGCAGACGCGCCAGCACGTCCAGCTGCGAGCCCGTCGTGCCCTGCGGGAAGCGGACGGTGGACAGGGCGATGTGGCCCTTCAGCACGCGGGTGAAACGGTCGCGCATTTCCGCCGCCAGCGCCGGATCCAACTCGCCGACCGCCAGCGTGCGGGTCACGTCGGTGGTGCCGTCCAGATATTGTGCGCCGCTGTCCAGCAGGAACAGGCTGCCCGGCTCCAGCCGGCGGTCGGTCTCCGGTGTGACGCGGTAATGGACGATGGCGCCGTTCGGCCCGGCCCCGGCGATGGTGTCGAAGCTGACGCCGCGGAATCGCTCATTCTCCCGGCGGCAGGCCAGCAGCCGCTCCACCACCGCCAGTTCGGTCAAGGTGCCCTTCGGCGCCTCTTCCGAGAACCAGTGCAGGAAGCGGACGAGGGCCGCACCGTCGCGGACATGGGCGGCGCGGGTGCCGGCCAGTTCCGCCGCGTTCTTGCAGGCTTTGGGCAGGGCGCAAGGGTCGCCGTCGCGCTCCACCCTGGCGCCGGCCAGATGAAGCCTGTCGACGATCCAGGCGGAGGTGCAGGACGGGTCGGCCAGCACGCGGGCGGAGCCGCGGGCGACGGCGTCGAGCGCCGGGCCGAATTCCTCCACCGGCCGCACCCGCACCTGATTGCCGAGATGGGATCTCGTCTGCGGCGCCAGCTTGCGCGGGTCGAGGAACAGCTCCACCGACGCATCGGCGGACAGGATGGCGAAGGACAGCGGCAGCGGCGTGCAGGGCACGTCGGCACCGCGGATGTTCAGCAGCCAGGCGATGCTGTCCGGCTGGGTCAGCACCGCAGCGGCGATGTCCTTCTGCCCCAACTCGTCGGCGAGACGCGCCCGCTTGTCGGTGGAGCTTTCGCCGGCGAAGTCCTCGTCCTGCGGCACCACGGGGGTGAGCGGAGCCGGCGGCTGGCCCTGCCACACCGAATCGAGCGGGTTGTCCTCGCAGGCCACCAGCAGGATGCCGGCGCGTTCCAGCGCGGCGCGGGTCTTCTCCACCCAGCCGATGGTGTGCAGCCAGGGATCGAAGCCGAAGCGCCCGCCGTCCGGCAGGGCGGCGACGATCCAGTCGGTCAGCGGGTCCTCGACCAGATGCTTGTACTCGTACAGGTCGGCCGGCACCTCGCTGCGGACCTGGAGGGTGTAGCGACCATCGACGAAGATCGCCGCGCGGTCGGCGGCGACCACCGCGTTGCCGGCCGATCCGGTGAAGCCGGTCAGCCAGCCCAGCCGCTGGGCGCGCGGCGGCACATATTCGCCCTGATGTTCGTCACCGCGCGGGATGATGAAGCCGTCGAGGTCGCGACGCTTCAGCGCGGCGCGCAAATCGGCCAGACGCTGGGCCGGGCCGGGCCGGGCGGGCGGCGCCTCGGCGGCCAGCAGCACTTTCAATGCCTGGAGCTGTTCGGCCAGGGCTGACGGGAGATTCTCGCCCACCAGCACCGTCCAGGCGGCGGGATCCTCCCCCTCCGGCGCCGCCAGCACGCCTGCCAGCAGCGCCCGGACATCGGCGGGAGACCGGCCGGTCCCGGCCTCGGTCAAGAGGGTCGCAAGGGCGTCGTCGCCACGATAGGCGGCGGAGAGATTCGCGCTGGGCACGGAACCTGTTCCTCGGAAGAGTGAATCCTGTGGCCACAGGCTAGGCACCCCGCAGGCACTGCGCAAGCGGCGGGGCGGCGGCTATGTCGCTTGGGGTGGGGTATCACGGTCGATGCCCCCTCCCTATCCCTCCCCCGCTCTCGCGGGAGAGGGGATCGGACTCTTGTCGGCGGGACGTAAATTTGGAAGCGGCGGCAGTCCCCTCTCCCGCGCTAGCGGGGGAGGGATAGGGAGGGGGCACCCGAAGCAGCACTCAGGCCGGCATCCCCGCATCGTCCGGCAGCCCCAGCCGCGCCAACACCCGCTTGCGGGCCTCGCCGCGTTCCACGTCGGAGATGTGCAGCAGCCCGCCGATCCGCCGCAGCAGGCTCGACTCCAGGTCATTCAGCACGCCGTCGGCGTAGGCGACCTCCCACAGCATCTCGATGATCCAGATGCGCTGGCCGGGCGGGCAGCGGTCCATGATGATGCTGACATAGCGGTGGTAGGGCGACACGTCCTCGGTGTCGAAGACGGCGGCGGACAGCAGGTCCTGCGCCTCTTCCTCGCTCAGATTGAAGTGGCGGCGGGCGACCGACATGATGCGGTCGCGCTCGGCTTCGGAGATGGTGTCGTCGGTACGCGCGGCCTCGACCATCAGGGCGGCGGCGGCGGCCTGCAGGGCGTCCTCGCCCGGCTCGACGCCGTCGTCGCCTGCGAACAAGGACCGGATGCGGTTCAGCATGGTGGCTCCCCAGAAACGTGTCGGAACATCGTCCCTAGGGGAAGTCGCATCACGGCCCTTTGGTTTCAACGCTTCACCACAAGAGTGGTCCATTCCCCGACCGGGATGCGCGCCACCAGCCGCAGACCCTGGTTGCGGTGGGCCTGGATGACGTGGCGTTCCTGCCGGTTCAGCAGGCCGGCCAGCACGGCATAGCCGCCCTTTTTCAGGTGACGGCGCAGCTGCGGCGCCATGCGCGACAGCTGACGTGCCAGGATGTTGGCGGTGATGAGGGTGTAGGGCTTGTGCCGCCCGACGATCGGGGTGTGATAGCCGTCGCCGCCCTGGGCGCGGATCATGCGCTTCTGCCCGTTCAGCGCTGCGTTGATGACGGTGACGCGCACGGCCTCCGGATCGATGTCGACGGCGGTGACCGGCACGCGCCAGCGCTTGGCAACCGCCAGCGCCAGGATGCCGGAGCCGCAGCCCATGTCGAGCGCACCGCGTTTCCCGC
This sequence comes from uncultured Azospirillum sp., assembly GCA_965650625.1. GTDB lineage: Bacteria > Pseudomonadota > Alphaproteobacteria > Azospirillales > Azospirillaceae > Azospirillum. The sequence goes on from CBFGPE010000072.1 coordinate 28,337, forward strand.
CGCGCGGCAGCTTCAGGTGGCGCGACAGCCGGTCGAGCGCCTGCAGGCAACCGTTGGTCGAGCCATGCTCCCCCGTGCCGAAGGCGGTGGCGGCGTCGACCAGCAGCGGAATGCTGCCGGCCGGCACAATGCCCTCATGGTGGGAGCCGTGGACGAAGAAGCGCCCGGCGCGAATCGGCGGGAAGCCCTGGTAGCTGTGCGACACCCAGTCGATCGGCGGCAGATTCTCGACCGCCAGCCTCGGCTCCTCGATCCCCAGCGCCTTGGCCAGCACGGCGACGCGGGATTGCAGCCGCGCCTCGTCCGGGGCGCCGTACAAAGTCGCCTCCACCAGCCAGTCGCCGCCCTCCTCCAGTTCGAAGGTCGACACCGCATCGGCATGGTCCCCCACCGCCTCGGCGAAGGCCGGCGCATGGGCTTCGGGAACGACCAGCGCGATGCGCCAGAGCGGGGTTTGCGACATGACAGGGGCTTTCCGACGACGACGCGAGAACAGAAGCGGCGTTTTTAGCATCAAGCCGGAAAGAGACCAAGGTTTCAGGTTATCGGGAGAATCCTTATTCGTCGGGCCGCCCGTTACCGCCCCGACAACTGGTCGGCGATGTCATGCATGCCCTGGGCACGCAGGACCGACTGGCGGTGGCGCAGCAACCGGCGCTCCAGCGCCTTCTCCATCGCCGCCCCGCCGAGCAGCGCGCCGTCCGCCCCCTTCATCCGGGCGGCAAGGTCATGGGTCAGCATGCCGTCCACCTTGGCGTCGCGGCGGTCGAGCGGCTGGTCGCCGCCGATGCTCTGGCGCAGGCGCTCCAGCAGGACGGTGCGGCTCTGCGGCGCACGGCCCTGCAGGGCAAGGCGGCAGACCCGGCGCAACGGGCCGGCCATCGGTGCCTGCGCTGGATCGGGATCGCGGTCGAACAGCCCGTCGGCCAGCACGCAGAGCCCGGCATGCAGGCTGGGCTGCGCGCCCAGCAGCTCCTTCACCGTGTCTGCGGATCCCATGATGTCGGCGACCACCCCGTCCAGCAGGGCGAGATGGCGCGGTTCGGCATCCTCGCCCATCATCGCCAGCAGCAGGTCCAGCTTCCCCGCCAGCGGCCCGCCGGCCTCCAGATGCTGGCACAGCAGGATCAGGAACAGCGCGTCATGGCCGGCCGGTCCCACCGCCTCCTCGATGCGGCTGCTGGTGCCGGGCAGGTCGGCGGCATCGAAGCGCGGCAGCCGGCGCCGTTCGGCCAGCGCATCGCGGGCGGCGGCAGTGACCGCCTCAACCAGCTGGCGCAGTTCACGGGCGCGGGCGGCATGGGAAACGCCGTGGATGCCGGAATGATGGCGGGCGACGGCATGGATGGCGGCGCCCAGCAGCGCCCCCTGCTCCTCGAACCGGCGGAACAGCGGCCAGGAATGCAGCAGTTCGGTCGGGGTGATGCGCTGGGCGTCCAGATAGGGGCGCAGCAGCCGGCCGATCACCACCCGGCTCTCGAAGCCGCGCAAATCGTCCGGAGTGCGGCAGAGCGGCGCCCCCTCCGCCGTACCGCCCAGGGTCAGTCCTTTGCGCGGAGCCTGCGGGGCGGTCTTGTGCAGGATCACGGTTTCCAGCGATAGTCCGGCGACGGTGCGGAACTTCACCACCTTCGCCTCCTCCACCCCGGAGGCGACCAGCTGCGAGCGGGCGGCCGACAGCGCCGCCTCCTGATCGGTGTAGGCACCTTCGATGCTCCAGCGGCCCTCGCGGCGGCTCTGCACTTCGTAACTGACGCTGCCCGTTCCGAACACGACGGATGGCCTCCGGCTCTGCTGCACCGTTGCAATCTTGAGCCGCACCGGCCGCCGCAGCTGTGACGGCCGTCACAGTGCGGCAACCCGTCCTGTACGAAGCAGACCGCCAGTCGGATCAACCCGCCGAGAAGGCGGGCTTGCCCGGTTCAGCTCGCCTTCTCGGCGGGCACGACGAAGCTGTCCATCACCTTCTTGCTGCCGGAATGGTCGAACTCGATCTCCAGCTTGTCTTCCGACACGGAGACGACGGTGCCGTAGCCGAATTTCTGGTGGAAGACCCGCGCCCCCTTGGCGAAGGGTGCATCGGGCCGCGCGCGCGGCGCCACCGCATAGGCGCCCTGGTCCAGCGTGATCGTCTTGGGCGCCGGTGCTTGCCGGGTCGAGCCGCGGAACTGGAATCCACCGGCCCCGGCGCCTCCACCATACCCCCCTGCCCCGCCGCCGAAGCCGCCGCCGAAACTGCCGCGCCCGCCGCTGCCGGCGAACAGGCCGTTGGCGGCCTCGGCCTCCACATTGTCCTGCGGGATCTCCTCGACGAAACGGGAGGGCACGGCGCTGACCCAATTGCCGTAGAGCCGGCGGTTGGCGGCATGGCTGACATAGGCGCGCCGCCGCGCCCGGGTCAGGCCGACATAGGCCAGCCGCCGTTCCTCCTCCAATCCGGCGATGCCGGTCTCGTCCAGCGCGCGCTGGTTGGGGAACACGCCCTCCTCCCAGCCCGGCAGGAAGACATGGTCGAACTCCAGCCCCTTGGCGCCGTGCAGGGTCATCACCGTCACCTGCTCGATCCCGGCGGCCTCGGCATTCTCCATCACCAGCGCCACATGCTCCAGGAAGCCCGGCAGGTTCTCGAACTCCGCCATGGCGGTGATGAGTTCCTTCAGGTTCTCCAGCCGGCCGGGAGCCTCGGGCGTCTTGTCCTCCTGCCACATGCGGGTGTAGCCGGATTCGTCCAGGATGGTGCGGGCAAGCTCGGTGTGCGGCACCGTCGCCATCAGCGTCCGCCAGCGGAAGAAATCCTGCAGCAGGCCGCGCAGGGTGGCGCGCAGCTTCGGCTTCAGCTCGTCCGTCTCCGTCAGCGCCCAGCCGGCCTCGGTCAGCGACAGCCCCTGCGCGCGGGCGGCGGTGTAGAGGCACTGCATCGCCGCCGGGCCGACGCCGCGCTTGGGCAGATTGACGATGCGTTCGAAGGCGAGATCGTCGTCGCCGGAATTGACCACGCGGAAATAGGCCAGCGCATCGCGGATTTCCTGCCGCTCGTAGAAGCGCGGGCCGCCCAGCACCTTGTAAGGCAGGCCGAGGGTGATGAAGCGCTCTTCGAACTCGCGGGTCTGGAAACCGGCGCGGACCAGCACGGCGATCTGCGACAGGGAGGTGCCCTTGCGCTGGAGCGTCTCGATCTCCTCGCCGACCCAGCGCGCCTCCTCCTCGCCGTCCCACACCGCCTTGACCTTGACCGGCTCGCCGCCGTCGGCCTCGGTCCACAGCGTCTTGCCGAGACGCCCCTGGTTGTTGGCGATCAGCCCGGAGGCCGCGGCCAGGATATGACCGGTGGAGCGGTAGTTTTGTTCCAGCTTCACGATGGTGGCGCCGGGGAAGTCGGTCTCGAAACGCAGGATGTTGCCGATCTCCGCACCGCGCCAGGCGTAGATGGAATTGTGGGTGAAGATGCCATCGACGCAGAAATTATGCGTCGACTCGATGTCCAGATCGTGAACCGTGCCTTCGTAGAATTCCCGCTCCACCGAAGCGACGATATCGTAACTGCCATCCTCTGCGAACATCGCCATGCCCGGAAGGACCGAAGCGGCAGGCGTGAACGGAAGGGAGTTCGCCTCCGTCACATCGCCCAAATTGGTCCCCAGCCGCGCCACACGGATCAGGTTCGCCGAACCGAAGGCGTTGCGGATCCGCTCCGCCTCGCTAATCAGCTGTCCATAATCCTTGTTCGCCGTTTCGACACGCCAGCTGTCGGACCCGGCTTTGGCAGCACGCACGTTGAAGCCAAGCTCCTTCAGCGCGGAACTTCCCGGCTCGTCGTTGCCGACGATGGAAATGCGGTGCATCGGGGTCGAGCCGCGCCGGTCACCGCACAGCGTCACCACGACGTTGCGCCGGCTGGCATTGCGTGAGCGAGGGCGGTGATGCGGATGGTCCGCCGGCAGACCCCGGTCGGCCAGAAGACGTGCGGCGCTCTCATCAGTATTGAAGGCCGAGAAGACTTTCGATAGATAGGCGGCATCCTGAACCAGCCCATTCTCCGATCTGCTCTTGCGCGGCACGAACGGGAGGGTTGGGATCTGATAGCGCAGGGAAGTAATATATTCGTCGGCCCGTGCGTCGTTTTCGCTGGCGTGGGTTCCGATGATCCAAAGCGCGTCGGCCCGTTCCTGCAGCAGGCGCTGCATGAACCCGACCATTGGCTTGACTTGCCCCGCGGTATAGACCTGCGACGTGCCGAGCCGCCAGCCGATCCCTTCCTTGTGCATTAGGTAGGTGAAGTAGGTCTGGGGCGTCAGCCCGAGGCGGTAGCCGGCGAAGTGGACATGCTCCGGCGTACTGACGATACGGCAGCCGGCGCTGGTCCGGATGACCACAACCTCGCCACGATACTGTTTGACATAGGTCCGCGCGACGATGGCCGGCCGCAGGTCGCCGCTTCCATAGTTGGACAGGATGGCGTCGCCGGCTTGGATTTCTTCGATGGCCCGCCGGCGGCCATCGGCCATGGTCACCGGTGTGCCGGCGATCAGGCACTGATCTTCGTCACCAACGCAACAAATGTTCTTGTGAGCTTGAGAAAGTATTCTGAGCCACAGATACTGTGCGACGTTCGTATCTTGGTACTCATCCACCAGAACATATTTGAACTTGCGGTGATACTCCGCCAGCACGTCCGGATTGTTCTGGAAGATCGTGATGTTGTGCAGCAGCAGGTCGCCGAAGTCGCAGGCGTTCAGGGTGCGCAGGCGCTCCTGATAGGCGCGGTAGATCGCGACCACCCGGCCGCCGGCTACCTCGCCGCCGTCGGCGTCGCCGAGCCGGTCGGGGGTCAGGCCGCGGTCCTTCCACCGCTCGATGGCGCCCAGCACCTGACGGGGCGGCCATTTCTTGGAATCGATGTTCGCGGCTTCCAGCAGCTGCTTGATCAGGCGGACCTGATCGTCGGTGTCCAGGATGGTGAAGTTCGACTTCAGCCCGACCAGTTCGGCATGCCGACGCAGGATGCGGGCGGCCAGCGCGTGGAAGGTGCCGAGCCACCAGCCCTCCGGTTCGATCCCCACCAGATGGGCGACACGCTCGCGCATCTCGCGGGCGGCCTTGTTGGTGAAGGTCACCGCCAGGATCTGGAAGGCGGCGGCGCGCCGCGTCATCAGCAGATGGGCCAGCCGCGTGGTCAGCACCCGTGTCTTGCCGGTGCCGGCACCCGCCAGCACCAGGACCGGTCCGTCCAGAGCCTCCACCGCCGCCCGCTGGGTCGGGTTCAGCCCGTCCAGATAGGCAAAGCGTTGCGCGGCAGCGGGAACGGCTGCGGCAGGCGCGGCGTGGCTCAACGGATCATCATCAAAAGCGTCTGACATGGCGTCCCGGTCCGGGGATGAACGAAATTCTGCTCAAGCACGCGAATGCTGTCTTGCGGTCAGAACGTATACAGCACAGAGCCGGCCCGCACGACCCCCCGTGAGAAGCGCCTCACCCCTTCGGGAGCCGGGTCCCTCGGCGCCCACGCTTATGCCGAACGGCAAGCTCTTGAGATGTAGGACTCCAACCAACGGGCGATGACATAGTCCTGAGCCACCGGATCCACTTCCTATGACAGTCCATCGCTGCTGCAGTTCAGTGTCCCGACGAAGTCACAGGCCTCAGGTTAACGATTTCCCCTTTTCTGTCACAGACAGTTATTCCACCTGACCAATGCGAGCTAATTTATGTCCGCATCTTGTCTTATGCAGGCTTACGGCATATGCCCATTGCTCGACGCGAAATTTACCTAAGCGAAATTTTGCGCGGCGCAAATCGGGGGTATCTATGGATCACAACGGAGCACCCCCGAACCCTGAGGGGGAGCGGACCGGACGCGGGAGCGGAAGGTCGGGGATGCCTCCGAAGCGCCAATCGGCGCCATATCGATCCGAACGGAACAAAAGGCGGGCTGAGACCATGGATGCCATCAACGTTTTCCTCATCGACGCCAACAAGCTTTTCCGTGAAGGCATGAAGCGCCTGTTCGAGGGCACGTCCTTCAACGTCGTCGGCGAGGCCGGCAGCCTGCGCGAGGGCCTGTCGGCGCTCGGCACCGGGACCAACCCCGACCTGATCCTGATCGACCTGCCGAGCGGCGCCGACGAGGAAGTCGATGCGATGCGCACGCTGCG